>CAZKWE010000047.1:0-28375 GCA_964556545.1 uncultured Campylobacteraceae bacterium
TTCGTATGGGTGAAAGATGAATTAACCTTAAGGCCAAGATATACTACAAGTGAATTTTTAAAAATGATATATAAAGCACTCAATGATGCCGGTATCAATATACCATTCCCTCAACAAGATGTTTATATCAAAGAGTTTCCTCCGGTGAACTACCCCTCTATAAATGGCGAGACTTCCCAAAAAGCACCATAAATAAAATAGCAAATTTTATTTTACATCATCTTGATTACCTGATCTGGTTAGGTACTTATCTTGGATTACAGTTTGTTTTTCAGTTTTGCTTTTAATCAAAAAAGTGATACAATAACATAGAGCGATAAAAAGTTAGATATATTCAGTTTGCATTTATGGCTCTAAACAAAAGATGGTTGTTTATGCTCAGCTTGTTTTTTATCTATCTTTATATCGTCTCTTTTATAAGGAGGATATAATGAGAAAAATAAGATTTGCAATGCCAAAAAAACTTTTTATGATTTTTCTTCTGTGTATTGTGAGTACTTTCGCTTTTGCTGAGGAATCACAGGCTATCAGAATATGTAAAGAGAATTTTGATGCAAAAATAGAGCAGTTAAACACCCAAAAAAATAATCTCTCAGAACTTATTCGCTATGCAACAGATAAACAGGCGGTAGTTCAAAAAGCCATAGACAATATCAATAAATATGAAAAAAAGGTGGTTTTTTTAACCAAAGTTAATCTTATGAAATCCATACTCAAATTGGGCTTTGCTATATATCAGGAACTATCACCTCTTGCCGGAACAGGCGGAAAGTTATTGGAAATTTGTGAATGGTTTGAGGAGAAAGCACAAGATTATGTACTCAATACCGCACTTGACAATAAGGATTATTACAACAAACACATACAATTTCTTTCAGATGATGCAAAGAAATTAACTCCGGAAGTGGTACTCTTGACAAAAATGCAAAAAGCGGGATTGGAAGCTTTTAAGATCAAAATTTACAGAGAACAAAACCAAACTGCCGGAGATGTAGGAGCATTGTTTGCAAAACTTAAAGCTCTCTCGGAACAGTCCGTAAAAGCTCAAACTTCTCTTAAACTGATGAATCAAAGATTAAATTTGCTTATAAAAAATCAATCAAAGCTACTAAGTCAGATTGATGATAATATCGCATTATATAAGGATGCCAAAGATGCTACTTGTAGGGATCTTAGCGTACCGTTTGAACCGGAAAATGAGTCAAATCTTACCGTAGAGATATCCTATTTCCCACAATATCCCGAATGTGTGAGTGATGAAGATGCACAATCAGCAGAAGATAGTCTGTGTGAAGCACGAAGAATCGCAAGAGATGCGGAAGATGATTTTAAACAACAATTTAACGATAAGTTTACAGCTTTTTATGAAAAATTGTTTGATGAACAAAACAGTACACTTCAAATGGTTAAAAAATCTTCAAAAATTCCGGATATTTATAATTTAGACTACAATAAATGCAATTTAAAACTTGATGATTGCTCTTTGGACTCAAACGATTCTCGATGTGCAATAGATACCATTATAGATACTTCCGACAAGCAACTTACATACAATTATAATCTTTATAATAACTACTATAAGATGCTTAAAAGTCATGAAGATGATTTTAAAAAGTTTTTAGATGACTTTTTAGCCAATAAAGTTACAGCTAAATTTAAAGACAGCGAATTGGCCGTTAGTAATATAGTAAACAAATTGAGTAATTGCTCGAAGAACGGGATCTCTTATGAGTCAAAATATTGCAAATATGATGTTGATGATTTTGATATAGTTGTGGGTGATGCTAAAGCCTCCGTATCTTATGAGCAGTATTTGTATTATAAAAAGATTAATGATGCAAAATCTTTGTTAGCAAAAGCAAAAGAGGAATTGGATACAACATTTAAAGAGATTGCAAAAACGGCAAAAGATTGTGTTAACCAAGATAGAGATTATCTTCCAGCTGTGCAAAAAGAGTTGGAAGATATGAAAAACCGTATCGACGAATACACAATGTCTAAAAAAAACTTTTTGAATTTTTTATCAAATTTAGAAAAAGAAAAGATGATAACTGTTACACACGAATCTTATGGTTTTAAAACCTATTTCATATATAAGATAAATTATCAGTTTTTCAAAGATATGTATGATAATTTTAATGGTACCGATATAGAATTTTTTAAAAAAATTCAAGATATTTTAAGACCTATCATAACAGATCTCTCAAAATTAAATAATTTTTTTATATCGGCAAAAACTTTGGCACAGCCTGACGGAACTATCGCTAGTTACATATATAGTTACTCTTTGCCTATAGTAAATGTTGACGGTGTCTCTTCATTGAAAGATGAATATGTTAAGATGACGGAAGAAAATTTTCCACCACAAGGATCGGATGTATATGATATTTCAAATATTTTAGAATTTGGTAATAAAATTTTGAGCGGAAACCCCGATTTTAATCATGTCATAAATATCACACAGAGCATATATCAAGCTATAGATAATCACAAAATACAACTTGCTTCTTGGATAAGACATAAGGATGTTATAAGCGATAAAAAGAGTCTTGATGATTTTAAGAAAGAGATATATAGTGCTCAAAGTTTTGCATACAATGTACAATCAGTCATATCGGACACACTTGACTTTAGAGACCTGGAAAAATATATAGATGATGCAAAAAGCACTATTTTGCAAAAAGCGATACAGATTTTACCCCCTTCAAAGATATATGAATATGATTTAAATACAACTGTTTCATCCTGTAAGTCACAAATTTTGGATTTAAACCTTTCCAAAGAATTGATTGTGATAGTTGGAGATGAGAATGCAACTTTGGATATAACGATGAACAGTTGCGATGATAGAGGTTTGAGCTTGATTGCAGAAGTCAACAGTACCGACAATATCTTATTATCTCCATCTTGGAATCAAAATTTTAGCGAAATTACACCTCCGGATTTTACAAAGGATTTTTATAAAAACAAAAGTGCAAGACTGACACTATCAAGTAAAAACTATTTGGATGGAAATTATAATCTCACAGTTAAACTCTTGGATAATTATGATGATATCATAACAAAGACTATTCCGGTAAAAGTCATATCTTCAACAACAAAAAAAGAAATCAAAAAAGGATGGAATCTTGTAAGTGGCAATTTTGATGTTGCAAATTTGGCAAACGATATAGATGTTGTATGGCATTATAAAGATGGTTACTGGTTTGCAAATTCGCCATTTCAAAATAAAAAAGATTTGATAAAAAAAGCTGTATTATATTCGGATATAAGATTGTTAAACAACTCTCAAAACAATGACGGAATCTGGATATATGCAACAAACCATACTTATATCGATATGTTTAATGTAGATACGGATACTATTGTGCGATATAAAAACGGGTGGTCGTTGGATGGAGTTTACAAAGATACATATATGGAAGATATAGCTTGTGAAAATCAGGATTTTTTGCCTTTAATTTGGAAATACAGTGATGGCAGTTGGAAATACTACGACATAAACAGTACTGCAAAAGATACGAAAATACTGAATGCAAACGACGGATTTTGGGTATTATGCAAGTGATGCTGATTTATGAGATCACCGTACAGTAACAGGTTAAAGGGGTCAGTTTAAGATGGTAACTGACCCCCTCTTCTACTCTTCTTGCGAACAGAAAGATAAAATATCTTTTTGGAGTTCTGTTTATAAGCTTGAACTTATTGATTATTTGACAGTATACTCTATTTTGTCAAATCATTTTTTTTAACCTCTACTCTTCCACTATTTATAACATAATCTTTATATACAGCATATAAATTATCATTATTGTCTATTGTTAAAACTATATCTGTAATCGAAGATGTGCTAAAACCCGCATTTCCTACAACACTCCAAGATGTACCATTAAACCTTTTGACAGTTGCTCTGCTATGTGCCGTTCCATCTCTGTACCCTATATACGGATTTCCCTGTGAATCGACTGTTATGGATGTATATGTAGAATAACCATCACTAACACTTCCATCTCCGATTCTGCTCCAATTACTATCGTCTCTAATGTTGTTTTTTATAGCATATATTTTGGAGTCGCTGTTGTCTTTGTAAGCTATATAAAATATATCATTTACATCTATAGTTGCTGAGATATATGATACATCCGTATTTGCAGTTTGAGTTGTATTACCATCGCTATAAGTGCTCCAAGATGAACCATCAAACTTCATAATCTTTATACCATTATCTCTAAAAATCACATAAGGTGTATCGTGACTATCAAACAAAAGAGTAAGATACTCTACATAAGAATTACTAAAAGCACTTTGACCTACTGTTTGCCATTTGTTATCATAAAACTTTTTAACAGTTATTTTATGATTATCAGAATTACTTGTATATGCTACATAAGGTACATCATTATGGTTAATAGCCAGAGATGCCAAATCAGTTCCTTCATTACTGACACTGCCTTCACCTACATTTTCCCAACTGTTGTTGTAAAATCTTTTTACGACGGTTTCATAGTTTATACCTCGATCTATGTAGATTATATACGGTATATCCTCTGAATTAATTTTGATAGCCGTATCTTCAGCTGTGCCTTCGCTGATGCCTGTTGTTCCTAAAACTTGGAAAAAACTGCCATTATATCTACCGACAGATGCTTTTCTATCGCTAAAAAAACCGTCGGCATATATCATGTATAATCCCCCTGCACTATCTGTTGCTATCCAAGGGTGCCAGATAGGATATGTTTCACTGCTGTCTGCTAAAACAGTATCCCAAGAACTATTGACATCGACTATGGATTTGTCTTCTATGCATCTTACCGATATACCGTCTGCCCTATCTCTTATATCTGTTCCTGCATAGCTTCCAAAGTTTAAAGTATAAGAGTAGCCATCACTTGTTGTATTTGGTGTTGAAGTCCATACAGATCCAAAAGTACCAACCAATCCCATCGGTCCGTCTTCTGCATCGTATCTAAAACCGGCAGGTGGAAGTTTTAAGAAGTTTGAGAGTGCATCACTGTAGTTATCAAAACTATCTCCACTATCCACAGTTTCAGCCCTAAGCTCCTCTAAAGTAGGAACTCTGAAGCCAACGGGACAAACGGAACTACCATCTGTTTTTAGCCATCTTTTTTCTCTTATCTCGCCAGAATTGTCAACCTCGACGGTAGTCCAATCAACACTGCCTGTTACAAACTTATCGCTTGTTGTATTTAAGTTGTCGAATTTGGTAGTTGTTATCTCGCTATTGCTTTTTTCATGTCCGTCTATACCTCTTCCCCACTGGAAATAATCCCCATAACAACCGGACATATCATAGTAGTTTGTATTGCACACTTCGGTTGCCCCGATATTTCTATCTAGCCAGACTTTACCGGTATATGGAGATGTTACTCTTTTGTACTCAAGTCCATGAAACTTCATAGGGGTTACAATAACCGTTGTATGGTAGGTATTGCTTCTGCCGCTATCTGTTATGATTATTATATCCAGCGGATATGTATTGTTTTGTGTCTCTTCATTGTCATAGATTAATTTATGAGTTGGTTGTAGATTATTTGACATAAAATCGATTTTGAAATCATCTTTAAAAGTCCCGTTTATCTCATAAGTTACCGGTTCACTCGGATCAAAATGATAAAGTTCGATATCGTCAGCCCCCTCCTCATAGATTATCCTCTGAGGCATATTTAGTATCTTTGGTTTCGCAGGTTGCAAATCATAGATATAAACTCCACCTGTACCACCCATACTATAACTATCTTCACGAACTGCACCTATGGCTATATATCTGTCACTAAGAGCAATTCCACTTCCAAAGTCAGCCCCTCCTTCTAAAAAAGGGTCTATAAGTTTGGTTTCTAAATTTACCGTATTGTTGCTGTCTATATGGTATATATATGTAGCACCGGTGCTTGTAGTGCCGGACATAACCATCTTGTCGGCTTCACTTGGTGCACCTATGGCTAAAGTAGCACCTTTTAAAGCCAGTCCGCTAGATCCAAAACCTGTATAGTTATCACCACTGTAAGATAAAGGAGCATCAATATCCGCAATCTTTGTTATATTGTTGTCCGCATCTCTTTTAAAGAGGTAAACTCTTTTTTTGCCTATCGTTCCAACAGCAAGATAGGGATCATCCATAACTATTTTTGCAGTATATGTCTCTTTTGTTTCTAAAGTATCTTTTAGGCTATATGTTCCATCTGCATTAAATCTGTAAAAATATACTTTATTATTGGATGAGATGGCAAAATAGTCCTTATCCATAGCTACATAATTGCCAAAACCGGTAGAGTTGCTATCAGGCGCCGTTATCTCTTCGACAAACTCAAAAGCTCCACTTGAGGGATACTGTTTATACAGATAGATTTTCGTTTCGCTTGTTACTATAAGGTGTCCGTTGCTAAGAGCTACCAGTTTTCCAAAAGAGTCACCATCTTTAGGCTCATCGGGATAGATTTTACTAAGAGCTTTATAATTTCCATATATATCTTTTTTCAGTACATCAACTTCACCTTCACCTCCACCACCATGTGAGCTCCATTTTTTTCCCGAAACCCCGACAACTAAAATGTCGCCTTGTGCTGCTATGGATGAGCCAAAGTGATTATAAGTACCGCCTTGATTGTTAAAAATTTGCTTCTCTTTGACCTTGTCTGAAGAGAGTTGAGTAAAAGCATAAACTTTCCCTGCCCCAGTATATGAAGTATCTGCATTATAGACTCCAACCAAAAGTTCATCTTCGTTAAACGATAAGACATCTCCTGCAAAATCATACTTTCTTGCATCACTGAGAGTTATATGTTTAAGTGGTTTCGGGCTGAGATAGACAAAAATATTGGCTATATTGCTATCGCCTTTTGTGCTGTGAGCCTGAACTTTCCAAGAGTACATGTGATAAGAGTTAAAATCAAAACTTTCAGGGTCTTTTACCTGAATTGAACCAACAGAACTTATCTCAAAATGTTCACTCCCTTCTCCAGTGAGAGTATAGCTCTGTATATTTCCTGTTCCCGGGCTTAGAACTTGAACATATCCTATGGTTTGATCTTCAAAGCTACCTTCTCTGTAGTTTATCGCAGTATCTGCTAGTATAGGTGAGTCTGGTGTTATTATATTTAGTTGGAGATTATCTTTTGCATAGACCCAAAAGCCATCATTTGGTTTGATATTTTCGATACTGTCTATACCAAGAGAGATAAGTCTGCTTTTGATAGCGTCCTCTGGCGAATATGCACTCCACTTGTCTGTTTGATTGTCGTATTTCCAAACTATTGAGACAAGAGGGTTGTTAAATGTTACACTTGAGATACTTGTACCGTAACCATACATCCCCCAACCTCTTTTTAAGGACATGTCAAATGTCGGCAAGACATTAAGAGTTCCGGCAGGAACAAGATCCAAAGTGCCATTTGCATCCGCTTGAAGCCAAAAGCCCTCATTTTTGGATATACCGGATATCGTCGGTATAGATGAATTGTCAGTTCCGACTGCATGTAGATAACTTCTATGCCATGTATTATCCTTGTATGTCCATAGAGATTTTATATGTGAATTGTGAAATATTATATACGATGCATTGATATCCGTACTATAATTCCCAAAACCTTTCATCTGCCACCCGATGCTATAATTAAAATCTCCACCAAAAACGGAAGAGATTAAAACAATAACAGGAAAAATATATCTCAAAAAAAACATTATCACAATCCTTTAAATTTTCTTAATAGCATCCCTGATGAGCAGGGCATATTCTATGTTTTATTATTTTATCCCAAAAAAAACAACCTTTCAAATAACCAAACTATTTTACTATTTTTCATTATACCATACTTTTAACAGTAATAAAAATATTTTTGACATATCCTCCCACACACCCAAAGACGGACAATTTTGGTTTAAGAGTAAATGACTTATATTTTTTTATTTTTTAAAAGATGGTAGAGATAAATTAATTCCTTGTTTTTGGTTCTAAAAAAAGTTTATATGCTTTATCTATTGTATCTTGGGTTACTTGAGATGGAGCCAATTTGAAATGAGAATATTTTGGAAGTTTTTTGAATTATTATTAATCAAAGTTACTTTTGATTAGGTATTTATCTCTTTTTTGCAAAAAACAGGAGAAAAAACTTCTCTCCTGTTTTTACATACAAATTAATCAGTTGTTAAAAATGCTCGTACATTTGCGTCTGTTGCATCATTTCCTGTCATAAATACATCTTTGGAGATATGTCCTACTTTTTCGTGTTCACCCACTTTGATATGATTATCTGATGTCAATTCTATACTGTATTTCATTTTTGGCGTATCAACTATAATCTTGTCTCCATCAGTTGTCCAACTGCCTATTACCGTATCGGTTCTCTTATACATTTGATATCCTTCACTATTAACTCCGTCTTTTTGGCCTGCAACAACTGTGTGATCAGCATTTAAGAAGATACCGTCTATATTGTTACCTCCGCCGTTATTACCGCTTGGTGTAGTAAATCCTGCCACCAAAGAAGAGAAGTCGGTTATATCTACTTGTTTGTTAGTATTTGGATCATAGTAACTTGGATTATCCCAATCTTCCCATACATCATAATCCCATGTGCTTCCCTCTACTAAAACTTCTTCATATACATTGCTTATATACAGATCATCATAAGCTACTCCGCCCATGCTTGTTACTTTTCTTGTATCGTAAACACTAAATTTTATCTGTTTCCCATCAGGTAAAGTGACTGTATCGCCATTTGCCACAATACTTATATTTTCGTCATTGACCCATTGGTTATTGTCAAACTCATAACTTTTTCCGTCCAAAGAGCCGTCATTTTTTCTAACAAAACTCATATAGTTTGGATTATCATCATCCGGCCACATAATGATAAAGTTATTCAGCGTTGATATATCTATGGCATTTGAAAACGAAGATACTACAAACGGTATAGCTTTTATAATTTTCATATCTTTTAAAGTTACAATCGAGCTTGGTGCAGCCTGAGCATTTAAGTCTGCATTATCTTTTACTCTTGCTCTTACTTCAACTTTGCCTATGCTCGAAGCAATAGTCGAAGAAGCATTAGTATCCGTGTCATAAGTTTTAGTTCCAATCAAAGAACCATCGGTGGCATCCGTAACCTCATAAACAATCTTTGTACCATCAACCGTTATCCTTACATTTAAATCTCTATCTTTATAGTTACCGCTTGTTGCCAAATTATCTCCATATACTTCAGTCCATGTTCCATCCGAATTATCAAGAGTATACCATGTGGCAATGCCATCTTGTGCAATAACAATTCCTGCTTCACCAAGTGTGTCAGAATTTCCGGAAATTGCCATTCTTCCAACATTTAGCTGAGCTATGTTTTCCCAAGTAGTTCCGTCCGTATGAAGATTAACGGTAGCTTGAACACTTGTTATATTACTATCATAAAGAACCAAACCGGCTCTTGAGTCTCTATTGTCATCTCTAAATGCACTAAGTGTAAAAGTAGAAGTATTTGCATCAAATATCACAGAGTTTGTTCCCAAACTATTTGATACTGTATAAACCTCATCACTTTTTCTATCTCGAAGATACAATCCATACGCATAATATTCACTGCCCACTGTTGGGCTCACATCTGCACTGCCTGAAAAATCAATGTTGCAACTACTGTCTGCATTTACCCAAAATCCCTCTCCTGCATTGATGGTATTAATTTGAGGAAAACCATAGTTGTTTTGATCTGAATTATCTCTCACATACAGACTCCATCCTCCATTTCTATATGTCCAAATTGTTTTGGCACAACCTATGCTTTGTGGATCTATGTTGTTTACCGCACCTACCAAATTCCACCCCTGATTTAACGGTATACTTGTCGCAAAAAGCGATGATGCCAACAAAATTAACGCAAATGAAAACTTCTTCATAAGCTATCTCCTAATATACATTTTATTTATCTATATACTACTATAAAATATTTTAATTTTGCATAAAATTTGTTTTATGTAAGCAAATACTTACGAAGCTTAAGTCATTATTTTATTTTTACTTGCTATAATTAACACAAAAAACAAGGATATTGTATTGAGAAAAGCATTTTCACTGATGGAGCTTATGATTGTTATCATTATACTTGGTTTATTGGCTTCTTTAATTATGCCAAATCTTATAGGAAAAGGCGAACAGGCAAAACGAAAACTTGCCTGTATCCAAATGAAAACCATCTCCGAATCTCTTAAAATGTTCAAGATGGAACAGGGAAATTATCCCGATACCGAAATGGGCATAAAAGCTCTGATATCAAATCCGGATCCGGAGAAATTTACAAATTATCCAAAAGGCGGATATTTAGATTCTAAGACAATTCCGAAAGATCCTTGGAAACACCCTTTTATATATGTATTGTCTGATAACGGCTTTGAATTAATTTCATTAGGTGCCGATGGAAAAGAGGGTGGTAAAAATGAAAATAAAGATATACTTTTTTCTAAATGTTTAAAATAAAAAAAGGTTTTACTCTTTTTGAACTACTGATTGTTGTCATAATTATATCTTTGATATATATGCTTTTAATTCCGGTACTTAAAAAGAAAAAACAGCCGATTTTTCATTTTAGGGATTTAAAAACATACTTGCAATCATACGATAAAAACGGAACAGTAACTCTATTGTGCTTAAATGAGTGTAAAAAATGTTTTATCTTTGCAAAAGGCAAAAAACAAGAGAGAGATATCATAAAAGGTGAACTAAGCTCTTATGTGTATAAAGACGGACATTTGGAAGATGCTCTATTTTATGATCCTAAACATGTAGATACTTATGAAAATATCTGTTTTAAGTATCGTGTAAATTCAAAAAAAGATATAGGAGATGAAATTTTTGTAAAGTATCGTGAAAAAGTTTATTATTTTTCACCCTATTTTGGTAAAACAAAAGTTTTTAAAGATACCGCTGAGGCTACAAATTACTATACAGATACTCTTGAAAAATTAAAGGATTGATTTGATTTTTAAATATAAGGGATATGACAAAGACGGTAAAAAGTTAAAATCAAAGATAGAGGCTGCAAATCTTGAAGAAGTAAAGGTAAAATTAAGAGCAAAAGGGATAATTTATACCGATATTTCAAAAGAGGAAGAACCTCTTTTTAAAGGTATTAATTTAAAGAGAAAAAACAGCATATCATACTTTGAATTATCAATAATAAGCAGAGATTTGAGTATATATATAAAATCCGGAATTTCAATAGTAAATGCTATTAAACTCGCTTCAAATCAATACAAAACCAATAAAAAACATACTCTTTTTTTAAAGAGTATAGAGGTGTTTTTAAATGAAGGAAAAAATTTCTATCAAGCGATAGAGGCTCAAAATGTATATAATTTACCTGCTTTTTACAAACAATCTATAAAAGTGTCGGAAAACAGCGGAATATTGGGTCAGGTTCTACTTGAACTAAGTGTCTTTCTAAAAGAGCAGGATAAGATTAGCAAACAAATAAAAAATGCACTTGCTTACCCCCTTTTTATATTTTTAATATCTATATTTGTTGTTATTTTCATGATGAGTTATATTGTTCCGAAAATAACATCAATTTTTAGTGAATTACATCAGGATATGCCGACAATTACACAATTTGTTATAAATAGCGGAAATTTTTTCTCTAAAAATTGGATTTATCTGTTACTAATAATTTTTACTATCTATATCTCATATTTTTTTCTGAAAAAAGTTAATAGAACTTTTGCAAAATCAATAGATAGACTAAAACTAAAAGTACCGATAGTCGGAAAAATACTTTATAAAAATGAGATGGGAAGATTTTCTTATGTCTCTCATATTCTCATAAAATCCGGTGTTCCCTTTGCAAAAACAGTAAACTTGGCTTCTAAGATATTGGACAATATCTATCTAAAAGATATGTTTGAGGAAGCTTCCCAAAAGGTAGTTGAAGGAGATAAACTCTCACAAGCATTATACAAAGTAGATAAAAATATAGATAAAACTTTCATACAGGCTATCTCTTTGGGTGAAGAGACCAGTCAGACAAGTGAGATACTTGATAACTTATCTAAACTTTACTTTGAAGAAAATCGTGATAAGACAACTATGCTTTTGGCTCTGCTTGAACCGGCTCTTATGTTGTTTGTCGGCTTAGTTGTAGGTTTTATCATTACAGCTATGCTTTTACCTATCTTCTCAATAAATATAGGCAATCAATAAAGATGAAAATAAAAAAAGGTATAGCTCTTTTGATTACTGTTGTGATGTTGGCTGCTTTGTCAATACTGGTGCTTAAAAGCTATAATATAAGCGGTAAATTTATCAAAGACAATGATACCATAAGAGTACTTGCTCAATCAAACAGACTTTTTTTGGATTCAAAAAAAATTTTTAAAGCAAACTTTAAAGATTTAAATGATACTCAGGCATTTCAGTATCTGTTTTCAAAACCCTTTGTCATTCCCAGCAATGTTTTTAAGATAACTTTTATATTTAATCCTGTTGACAATAGAGTAAATATAAACAAAATTCTTCATAATTCAAAGATAAACAAAGAGATATACAGTTTACTTGAAAATATCCTAATCTCTTATAATGTAGAAGATAGTGACTTTTTTTTAAAAATAGTTTTAGATACTATCGATAAAGACAATGATGAGAGAGTTTATGGTTCAGAAATAGCAAAACAAAATCGATTTTTTAGTAATGGTGAAATTTATTCTAAAGAAGAGTGGATGCAAATCATAGATTATTATGCTCAAAATAGGGATGATAAAAATATATACAAGATACCTTGGAGTAAGTACATCGGTTTTAAAGGCAATAGTATTGATATAAATTTTGCATCATTACAACTAATAAAATTTCTATTACCCAACCAAACTGTTGATCAATCTTTTAAAGACAAATACTATAACTCCTTTAAGGATTTAAGTGTCGATAAAAAAAGAGAAAATATTTTAAAAAAAATAGGTGTAGTATTTGACACATCAAGAGTTTTGGCAAAGATAAGGTATAATAATTTTAATAAAAATATAGATATAAGTTATATTTATGATATCAAATATAAAAGCATTAGTGATATTAAGTATACTTTTTAATTTTTTTTGATATTATAACCCTTTAAAATAGTTAAATCGTTTTGGATTCAATATAGAATTTGGTCAGGATAGAAAGAAGGATGGGTGTGATTTGTTTTCTAAAAAAGATGTAGTATTTATTGCCAAAGACAACCATATAAAATTAACCAAGAGATGTGATGTTATACTCTCTCCCGAATTTTACTGGGTTCTTAGAAAAAAACTTCCTGTCAAAACAGTTCGGCAGGCAAGAAAATTATGCAATTCTATTTTTGATGATATTTTACCCGATGGAAAATATATATTTAAAGCAGTTAAAGATGGTGCATACTTTTTGCTTTTTGCATATGATACCTCTTTTATTTTAAAAAATTTAGAAAAAATAGGCATAGATATAAATATGATATCACGAGTATATTTTGCACAAAATGAACTTTCAGGCGATATTGCATATAGTCTCAAAGATAAAATTTTTGTAAACAATGATGGAATTTTTACTGTTGTGCCCAAAGATTTATTTGATGGAAATACGCAAAATATAGATGATATTAAATTTGAAAAATTATCAAACATAGTATTTCCTATAGACAGATATAATCTTTTCATAGATAAAAAAAGTTTAAATTTTATTATTATTATACTTATGATATATATCAGTTGTATCACTTTTGAGCTATTTATATACAAAAATGATTTAAATAAAATAATAAACTTTAAGCAAAGTTTATATGCCAAATATAATCTTCCATCTACTTCTTGGCAAATTGCATCCATAGAGAGAAAAATCAACAAAATAAACTCGGATGAGATAAAGCTGAGAAAAAAGATATATAAAATTCTCACTTTAAAATTAAAACCCGGTGAGTATTTTACCAATCTGGTTTTTCAGAAAAAAAGTTTTAAATTTACGATAAAATTAAATCAAGTAAAAAAAGCTGAAGAGATAAAAAAACAACTTGAAAGATACTTTACGATTATGCATGCGGTAGTACTGGATAAAGATTTGAAAATGGAACTGACTTATGAATAAAATTCATCCCGCTTTTATGATTTTACTTTTGGTTGTACTTGCTATCTTTATAGATATAAAAAAAGATGAATTAAGCAAAAATATCATGGCAGAAAATAGAAATGTATCCAAATTAAATATTGAATTAAAAAATATATCATTACTCAAAAACAGATGGTTAAACTCCAAAAACAAGATAGCTTCCATCATGAAAAACAGCACATACAATGGAGTTAATTTCACACAAGAAAGTTTTAAAAACAAAATAATCATCAAAGCAGACAATATGACGCCAAATCAGTTAAAAACATTCGCAAACAAGATACTAAACAGCTACATAAAGATTAAAAAGCTTCAAATCACAAGAAACAACCATAAGACATCAATTTTAGTAGAGATAGAGTTATGAAAATTTTAAGATATATAGCACTTTTTATATTTTTTATATACTGCATCATAGCATTTGCTCCAAAAACCAATATCTACTACAAACTTGAAAGAGTATTATCCAAAAATAATCTTTATATAAGTCATGAAAAAATCGTCCAAAACCTTTTTTCTTTTGATATTAAAAACTCAGAAATATCGTATGAAAATATCAATATAGGCAAGATTGGAAATATACATTTTGATTTTTTGATTTTCTCTAACCATCTGAAATTTAAAGATGCCAACTTAGTTGCAAATAATTTTAAATTGATACCTAAAAGTATCGATAATTTGGATATATCATATAATGTATTTTCTCCTACAAAGATTATTATTTGCTCTAAAAATGATTTAGGAGTCGTAAGTGGAACTTTTGACTTGATAAAACAACACTTGTCTATAACATTAAAACCGGCAAAAAATGCACGAGTAAAATATTCGGCAATGTTAAGAAATTTTAAAATCCAAAAAAAGGGCATATATACTTATGAAAAAAATATTAAGCTATATTAAAATTCTATCGCCTTTCGTGATAGTTGCTCTTTTTGCAAAGTTGATAGGGGTAGTATTGCTTATGTTTTTACCGTACACATCCTTGGAAAAAGATACTTTTGTACCCCCGAGTATAGATTTTAGAAACTACAAACTTGATAAAGCATTGGGCTTTAGTCCCGGCAAAGAAAAAGTTGTAAAAATCAAAGAAAAAATGTATGATTTAAAAGATTTGGTACTCAAAGCCATATACAAAGATAATCACGGTGGAGTTGTTATCGTAGTTGATATTAAAACAAAAGATGCTACGGTATTGTCAAAAGGTGAATCCATAAGAGGTTATAAACTAATTGAAATTTATCCCAAATATGTTATTTTTTCAAAAAATAAAAAAAGATATACTCTTAAGTTATACGATAATTCAAATATACAAGATACAGTAATAAAAGAGATTCAAAAAGATAATTTGGTGGTATCTAAAAAAGTTTTGATGAAGTATGCAACCAATTTCAACTCTATTTGGAGAAATATTTCGATAGAGGATGTAAAAAAAGATAAAAAAATTATCGGTTTTAAGGTTACATATATCAGACAAAAATCAGTTTTTGGAAAACTTGGTCTCAAAAAAGGAGATATTATCATAAGAGTAAACTCACAACCTATAACAAATTATGCTCAGGCATTTAAAATTTATAACAATATAAAATATTATGATTATTTAGAAGTAACAGTATTAAGAAACGGGAAAGAAAAGGATTTAGACTATGAAATTCAATAAATTTTGGAAAATATTATTGTGCTTATGCATAGTTACAACAATGGGAATGGCAACCAATAGAAAACAGATAGATATTAATTTTAAAAATCTTGAAATTGGAAATTTTATCAAACTGGTCTCTAAAATATTGAATAAAAATATACTTTTGACAAACAGCATCAGAGGAAAAGTCAATTTTGTTTCGGCAAAACCAATCTATAAAGACGAACTATTGGATTTGGTACAGTCTGTTTTGGCATCGAAGGGTTACACATTGGTAGAAAATGATGCTTTTATGGAAGTTGTCAGACTCTCGGAGGCATCAAAATATAATTTGCCGGTTGTTAAAAATGGTAAAAAATACAAGCAGATGATAACACAAGCCATAAAAATAAAAAATGAAGATGTCAATATAATATCTGCAAAGATAAGACATTTACTCTCAAAATCAGCCAAAATAGTCAGTGTTAGAGAAAACAACACTATGTTGGTTACGGATTTTCCGGAAAATATCAGGACTATCAAAAATGTTGTAAAAATTTTGGAAAAAAATCAAGAAAAAAAGATAGCATTTGTTAAACTTAAAAATGTGAAAGTCCAAAAAGTTTACGGCGAAGTTATGAAAATTCTCAAAGATATATTCAACCAAAAAGTAAGCGATCAGCAAGTAAGCATAATAGCAAACCAAGATTCAAATACACTTGTGATAGTAGGATTGAAAAAAGTTGTTGACAAATTAACAGGCGTAGTAGAAAAATTTGATAAAAAAGATCCGAAGCTAAAACAGGAAGTAAAAATTATAACACTTAAAAACTCGGAAGCCAAAAATACATTTAAGGCTATACAATTTATAATCAAATCAAAAAAATATACATCAAAAGAGGCAATGCCGACCATATCTGTTGATACCGATACCAATTCTATTATCGTTTTAGGCCCGAAAGAATCTATAGTAGACATAGAAAAAATCATCAAAGAGTTAGACAAAGAAAAACCGCAAGTTTATGTAAGAGCCCAAATCATAGAAGTAAACGAAGGACTAATCAATAAAATCGGAACCAAATTCGGACTTGAAGCAGGAAGCATAAGCGGAAGCGGATTGTTTAATATAGCTACTGCATTAGGAGGCGGTAGTTCAGTCGTAGCTTCAACATTAGCGAGTAATGTAAAATTAGACAGTAATTTAAAAAATGGTCTTATACTTGGAGCCACTATTGATTTTCTAAAAGAAAATTCTGCTGTAAATGTTGTATCTGAGCCATCACTTTTATGTATCAACAATAAAGAATCTTCCATATATGTAGGAGAAACCAAATCTATACAAACAGGAACGGAAACTACAACCGGGGGAAATATTATAAATAAATATTCAAGAAACGATATAGGCCTAACACTAAAAGTCAAACCGCTTATCTCTAATGATGATAAAGTTACTTTAGATATAACTGTAATCTTGGAAGATGTGGGTGAAGCAACTACAAACGGACAGCCCGATACAAACAAAAGAGAGATAAAAACCATATCATTAGTCAGAGACGGAGAAAATGTTATAGTAGGCGGACTGATAAAAAACAAATTAGACAACTTAAATTCCAAAGTTCCATTGCTTGGAGATATACCTCTTTTTGGAAAATTGTTTCAACACAACAGTACAGTCAATAACAAAGTAAATTTGGTAGTTATTTTGACACCTTATATCATCAATTCCAGCAGTAATTTGTCTGCATTGAGAAAAAAGCTTTCAAAATTGGATGTTATCAAGGAGAGAGTATTGAAAAATATAAAAAAATCGCTAAAAGAAAAAGAAAAAAATGCTAAAAACTAAAACTATTCACAATACGACTTTCAAACCATACGAAATAGAAGAGGTAGATATAGATATTGCACTCAAACATTATGTCCTTTTTACAAAAGATACAAATGGCAAAGTTTTGATTGCTCTTAATCCTCAAAAGATAAACGAATCTTTCAGTTATCTCTCCAAATTTGATTTTTCGTATGAAATTATATTTTTAGATGAAGAATCCTATGAAAAACTTTACAATCAGTTTTTAGAAATTAAAACCGACAAAGCTATAGAGTCATTTCAAGAAGATGACAAATCTGCAAATGAAGATGAGATATCGCTTACCGAATTTTTAAGAAACTCAAGCGATATACTTTCAAGCGAAGAGTCAGCACCGATAATCAAATTTGTAAATGCACTTTTCTACCATGCAATCAAAAAAAATGCAAGTGATATACATATAGAAAGCCATGAATTTAAAGGTGAAGTAAGATTTAGGATAGATGGGGTTTTGTCTAAACATGTAGAGCTTGACAATAAAATAGTAAATCTTATTATAAGACGTATCAAAGTTATCTCAAATTTGGATATTTCAGAAAACAGAATACCGCAAGATGGCAGAACTCAAATAAAAATATCCAAAAAAACATTGGATATAAGGGTTTCAACTCTTCCAACTTTTTACGGAGAGAGAGTTGTTATGAGAATTCTTATGCAAAGCGATGATATACCGAGCTTGGAAATGCTGGGGTTTGATGAAGCCACTACAGAAAAATTCAGAGAACTTTTAAAATTTTCACATGGCATCATCTTGGTAACCGGTCCGACGGGAAGCGGTAAATCTACTACACTGCACTCTTTTCTTCAAGAATTGGCAAGTCCGGATAAAAACATCATAACAGTAGAAGACCCGGTAGAATACAAGGCAGATAACATCAACCAGATACAGGTAAATCCTCAAGTTGGATTGACCTTTGCATCCGGTTTGCGTTCTATCTTAAGACAAGATCCAGATATCATTATGATTGGAGAAATTCGAGACAGTGAAACTGCAAAAATAGCAATCCAATCTGCATTAACCGGTCATCTGGTTCTTTCAACACTTCACACAAATAATGCAACATCTGCTATAACCAGATTGATAGATATGAAAGTGGAGACATTTTTGGTTTCATCTACGGTTATTGGGGTACTTGCCCAAAGACTCGTGAGAATTTTGTGTGATAATTGTAAAGAAGAGGATGCTTTAGCCGAAGAACACTTGATAGAGTTTCAAATTCCAAAAGATGCAAAAGTTTATAAACCTGTAGGTTGTGAGAAGTGCAGACACACAGGATTTATCAAGAGAAAAGCCATAGGTGAGCTATTTGAATTAAATGATCAAATGAAACATATCATAAAAGAGAGCAATGATGATGTAACCATAAGAGAAAAAGCAAAATCTTTGGGCTTTCAAACACTTCAAGAACAGTTAAAACTGATGCTTATAAACGGCGAGACCTCTTTAGAAGAAGCTATAAGGATTGGGCTTAAAGAATGACTTTAAAGGCACACAAAGCTTTTACTCTAATAGAAGTTTTATTTGCTGTTGTCCTTATATCTATGATAGGAATGGCACTTCTTAAAAGTTCATCAAACAATTCAAAACTTATGACATACAATAACCATAAAAAGTACTTTATGGATAAACTCTCAATTTTTGCTATCAATATGAATGATGATTTGCATAAAAAAACAAAAACATTTTATGATTTGATATATGGTAAATATAAACTTGATGATGAGACAAGAAAGAGTTTAAAAAAACATAAGTATAAACTCTTCAAAGAAGATGCGGACACTGTAACTCTGTCGGATTCTCAAGAATATCAAAAAAGCTTGGTATTTAACATAAAAAAATACAAAATACAAGGCATACACAGTTCATTTATATACTCAATAACAAGTGGTGCCAAATGAAAAGAGCATTTACTCTTGTAGAGATATTGATATCGGTAGGACTTCTATCCATACTCATCATGTTTATGTATAAGACATTAGGAACCATGAAAAAAAGCAATGCTTTGTATGAGAAGCATTATAGTAAGCTTATGATAAATACAAAAATTCACAAAACTATGTTTTTGGATTTGGCTCAAAGCGATAAAGTAGATATCAAAAGTGGTGATTTTGACAGGATTGTTATGAGAAGCAAAAATTCTCATTTTCATATCGTACACCCCTATATATCTTATCTTGTCAAAAAAAATGTACTCTATCGCATAGAATCCGATAAAAATATAGGTTTAAATATAAAATATGATCTACTAAAGTATATAAAATTTGAAATAGTAAAAAAAAATATAAAGAAATTTAAAATATTTAAGGGCAAAAATAGTTTCTTGATAAATTTGGATAACTTGATATTTGAAGTTGCAAAATAGTATAATTAGAAAAATAAAAGCAAGGATTTTAAATGACTAAAATAGTATCTGTATTTGTTGCAGTAATTGCCATTTTGTTACTATTTGTATTTAATTATGATTTCTCTGCCCAATCGATACCTCCTGCAACAAAAGTATCCCTTGTCAAAAAAGCTCCACAAAAAACAGAAATAAAAAATGTTAAAATCATATATAAAGAGGTTAAGAAAAAACAGACAGTCAAAAAATCGCAGCTGAAAGATCAATTTAGAAATTTGGTAAATAAGCAAACAGAAAAATTTCAGACTCTAAGCAAGACACAGGTTGGCAAATACACAGTCGCCATAAAAGTTCCACAAAAAATAAAACAGGATAAATTTTCTCCTCCGCAATTTCCAACTCTCATCGAAGGTGAGATAAACGGAAAAAAATTTAATCTAACCCTTAATCAAGAAGCCAAAAATCAAAATATCATATTTACAATAACAACTAAAGGCGGACCACCGGCAGTAGTCAATCTTGACTCTCTTAAAGATACAGCTCCGGGACAAATTGTCGATATAGGCAATATATTACCCCCTGATAAAATTACAAAAGAAAATGTAACAGATTTTGAAACAGCAACACAAAATACGATTGATAATAGTGCCCAAGAGTCTAAAAATACACAAGATGACTCCATAGCACCGCCAACACCACCAACGATAGGAGGATAACTTATGAAAAAATATCTATTTTTAGTTTTACCGGTTTTTGTATTTGCCACGGATGCACCACCAATGCCACCTATGATTCCAAATATAAGTCCCGCAAAAACAGTAACACACAAGAAACACTCAAACTCTTTACCTAAGAGTTGTGAGATAATTCCGCCAATGATTTACAAGCTTCCGCCACCTTTGGAAAGTGCTTTAAGAAAATGTAAAAATGATCTCTATAAACCGAGTTTATCTATGGCGAATAAAAAGTTTAAAAACAGTATCAAGAGCATAGTTCCTCTCAAGAACTTCTCACAAATTTATAAAATCACCTTTTCAAATAAAAAACTTAAGAGTTTGTACTGCAATCAAGATTTGACTTTTTGTTTCAACACGGCACCTACTAAAAGATGATTGATATGCTTGGATACAAATACAAGATACTCTTTGTATCCAAGCTTCTGTTTTTATTGTTTACATATACACAACTTTTTGCCTATACGACAAGCCGGGATGATTACAATATCTACAAATCCTCAACTCATTTTAGAGTTGTAATCGGGAAAAATTATGATGATAATGCAGACAATCAGCTTACAGATGAGATTTTGGATATAGCCGAAAATGTTTGGCAAAAGGAGGTAGTGGAGTATGGTTTTTTAGCTCCCAAAAACAGTGATACAAAACATATAGATATATACATAGGCAACAAAGATGCATATAACTACGAGGATAAAAGTTTTGTCTCCATATCTTCGACTTATGGTGGTTATGCTTTGTACTATAATGATCAAACTCCATATTTTGTTTTAAATCCCAATATAGATGAAGATATCCTGAAAGTTACCATAGCTCATGAATTTTTTCATACTTTACAATATAGATATATAGGAGATTTCAATACTTGGAGTGATGCATTTTTCTACCAAAATATTTGGTGGCTCGAAGCAACTGCCGTAATGATGGAAGACGAAGTATATGACAGTGTAAATGACTATATTTCAAGTTATATACCTGAATATTATCAGACGATTTCAGATTCGCTTGAAAAGTATAGTAACAGAATATATGGAGAAGTTTTATTTGCAAAATATTTAAAAGACAGATTTGGTATGGATTTCATCAAAGATACTTTCAAAAATTTCGATAATACCAGGTTTTTACAAAAAATAAAAGAGTTGATTGAATTAAAAGGTATAAATTTCAAAGATTTTATAAGTGATTATGCATATTCGCTCATACATACGGAAAACTTTGAAAGCGACGAGCTTATACCTGCACTACAATTTAAAACTACGGTTTCTGATTTGGGAGCGGGAGGAGTAGAATACTTTAAACCTTCAAACAGCTACTTTGTCTCATCAAACATACAATACAACATGTACTTGCAAAACAATCAAACAGATATACTAAGTGGTGCAAATCCTATCATAATCACAGCAGGTATAGAAAATTTACCCGCCGATTTGATAACTTTAAATCAATTAAAAAACATAGTGATAAAAAAGGGCTGGAATCTGATAGGAAACAGTTTTGGCGAAGATATACCTTTGGATAAATTTGCACAAGCTAAGATAGTGTGGAAATATGATGGAAAATATTGTGCATACTCAAATGATAAAAATATAACTGACATCATAGAGAAAAACTCTTTAGAATGCTCAAGCGATCTATTGCCCAGTTCAGCCGGGGCTTGGGTTTACTCCAATAAAGATATAAATGTAAGTGTAGATTTACAAAAATTGACAAACAATCAATTAGAAATTTCACAAGATTACAAGATATTTACATTTTCATCTTCATTTGATGTAAATTTCTTAAAAAACATCATAGTATTTACCTATACAGATGGCAAGTGGAGTTATTTTACAGATAAAAATATAACTCTGAATATAGATAAAATAAAAACAATCAAACCCCAAACAGGCTACTTTATAAAGGAGTTGAAGTGAGAAAAATCGTTTTTTTGCTACTTTTTTCTGTTTTGATTTTTGCAGACAGCACAATCTTGCATAAAGATTATTCTATAATTATCACAGGAAAAACAAAAAGAATTTTACCGGATATTCCTCTACATGTAAAACTGATAGAGGGTAACAAAATATATGATATAGTATTGCCAAAATCAATGTTTAGTGCAAAAGCCTTGTATATCAAAACAAAAACCCACGAATACAACCTGACAAATCAGCAAAAAGACGGAAACGATATATACATAACAAACGGAAAAATCCGACACATCCTATCAAAAAGAAAAACCGTACTTTTAAGGTAAAATCATAATTTATCTAAATTTTTACCCAATCTAATCTCCCTACACACCAGGAAGTGCAACTTCAGTCGCACTATAAGCTTGATTTACTTTGCACGACTGAAGCCGTATTTCCGAGTTCCTTGTTCCTATTGTTTCCGATGGAAATGCATGCATCAATTCAAAATAAACCATAAACCAAGATTATACTCCCACACTAAAGTATGGGAGTGAGGTAAAATGAATTATTCAATTTATATTTTTATTTATTAAAATCTTCACTATAAACTAATTTACCTTCATTATCATAGATTTTCACCCAATCTACCGAACCTGAACCTTTAAAAGAAGTATATACGCCTATTAATTTCCCAACACTACCTTTATAACTCATTGTATAAATCTTTTCATTATCATAGTAAACTGATAGTTTTTTATCCTTTACATTCATTTTAATAACTTTCCAATCTGAAAAATCTCTTCCTAAAAGAGATAGATCAACATCTTCGCAGGTAGAGTTTTCGCTATCACAATTCCAAGCTCCGCCGCTTTGATACCAATCTGCCGCACCAATTGATGCATAATAGGTGCAACCTTCACTCATAAAAGTAACTTCAGCTTGTTTACCGTTTTCTCCTATAGCTGCAATACGGGGATCATAACAACTAATACCACCTTCTGATAAAGGAACTTTAATTTTTGCTTCTATGGTAAAATCATCACCATTTATTTTATTTAACAGATTTGGTTTGATAAAACGATAGTTTGTCCAATAATAATCTTCATTTGTTAAAGAAGGGGAAAGATAAATCCTTCCATCTTTAACTATATCGCTATATTTTTCATTATCTTCTATATAATTATTTAAAGAGCTAACAAAACCAATCCAATGGTTATCTTCATTTTCTATCACAACCACACTATTCCCTACAGTTTTTTCATTAGATTTTAATTCTACATTATATACATTTTCTTTAGTAAAAGTATGGTGAATAGTGCCGACACAGCTATCTAATGATATATCCCCACTACCATCATGAAAATTGATACTGCAATCATCTCCGTCATAATTGTAATCAAATATCAACTCTTCATCTTTTTTTGGCTTTCCACTATATGACAATACTTTATGTAATTTACCATTACTATATATCCAAAAGCCCTCATCTTTTTCAATTGTTTTCAATTTTTCAATACCGGCATCTTCTATCTTTTTCATCATAGAACTATCAGGAGAATATGCCATCCATTTTCCATTTCTATATTTCCAAATTATAGAAGTCGTATTGATTATTGATACTATATCTGAAACATTGATATCATTTCCGCTACCAACTAAGAACCAACCTTTTGATATATTTGTCAAATTTATATCGTTAAGAGTATAATCTACTCCTTTTATATTCATATCAACTCTTTTAGAAGAATATATCCAAAAACCATCTCCATATCTAATAGTCATAAATGTTTTATAATTAAGATTTTTTATTTTATCTTCCGTATCGGTATCTTGAGAATATGCCATCCATTTACCATTTCTATATTTCCAGATAATAGAAACATTTGGTAAAATAGAAGCATTTATCTCATTTTTTATAGGCAATGCTTTCAATGACCATCCCTTAGAATATGAGAAATTGTATGTCGTATCGCTTTTTTCCCATCTATTTGGATCGTTTGGATAGTTATCCAAAATCAGTCCTGTTGTAGAGTCTTTAGCACTTTCCCCATCATTCCAATTATCAGGATATCCATCCCCATCACTATCAACTGAAGCGGAAGGGTCATTTGGGAAGGCGTCTTTTATATCATTTACACCATCTCCATCACTATCAGGAGCATCTCCAACTACCCATCCTTCAGGAACATCACAAGGGGTTGAGAAGTCTTTTTCTTCTCCTGTTTTAGGATTGTAGGCATGGGTTGTAACTTGGGTGCAATCTTTTGGTATAGTTACCTGAGTTACATCAGAGATAGAAAAACTATTTTTATTAACAGCTTTTACTTTATAATAATATGTTGCACCACTTATTAAATTTATATTATCAACAAACTTAGTATCATTTGTTTTATAAAGATATTCAAAATTTTTACTATCATCACTCCTGTATATTTCATAATAGTCACTGTTAGAAATTTCATTCCAACCTAATATAATATAATTTTTACTCACCTCTTCAATAGTAACTATTGGTTTTTGTGTTATTTCTCTTTTATCAAAACCTGTAATAAAAGTTAATTTTGCTGGCAAAATGTTTAACCTTTGACCTCTTATATCAAGTGGATAAATTTCAACATAATAAATCGTACCATAATCAAGATTTTTAATAGTGATATTTCTTTCATCTGTAATTAAATAGGTAGTTAGATTATTCGGATTTTTGCCAATTAAAATTTCATATTTTTCAAAGTTTACTTCTCTATCAGGATGATAGTTTAAAACTATTTTATTGTCATTAATTAATGAGTTGTTTTGATTTTCTATAATCACATTATAACTTTTAATATCATCCATATTTATACTTTTTTCATTACTAAAACTCGACATAATATTATCATCTGCGATAGCTACAATCTTATAAGATAAACAAGCTTTATCGAAAATATCATAATCTTTATAATAATTAAACTCAACTTCATCTATTGATTTATATATATCATTGCAAGGAGATCTATAAATTTTATATTTTTTTGCATCTTTAACTTTAGTAAAGTTTATTTCAATATGTGAATCATGTAACTCAATATTATTTATATAAGGTGCTAATAACTCTACAGGATTAGCCATAATTTCATCTGACTCAACATATTTATTTTTATAGTTTGTAGAAACTTTCCATATAAATGTCTTATCTGATTTTAAAACATAATTAAAAAATTTATTATTTGTAACACCTACTTTTTTAAAATCTTGATTATTAGCAATTTTTATCCAAACTTCATAATTTAATGTTTCTTTAGAATTATCATTCCATTTTAATATAATACTATTATCCTTATCTTTTACAAACTCTCCTTTTGGATAAAATTCGCCATAGTTAAATGATAATAAATCTCCATTTATTTTTACAATTTGAGAAGAAACAAGCTCTTGATTTCCTGAAACTATTTTAAATTGATAACTGCCTATAAAATCTTTTACTTCATAAACTTTACTATTTACTCCTTTTACCTTACACAAAACACTCCACACATTTGAATGAATCTCTTTCTTATAAATAATATATTCAGTTTGTCTATTACCATTTGATGACCAAGTAAATATTATTTTATCACCTAAATTTAAATCTGTTTTATTTACATTAAATGACTTAAATATAATTGGTTCAACTATTTTTAAAGGTAAAATGTCATAACTACTATTTCCACTAAGATCATAAGCTTTTATTTTAAACTGAATAAAGTTACTTTTTTCATCAATATGATATTTAAAGCTGTTTTCCTGAATATTTGTAAAATCTTTAAGTAGTTTTTCATTACCATCGACTATTTTATATAGTTCTAATTTCATCAATTCATCATTATTATCTTTAGCATTCCATTTCAAAATAATATCTTTACCTTTTTCTACTCCTGTTTCGTTATTTTCAAATTTCACTTCCGGAGCAACTATATCTTTTGAAAAATCAGCAACCGCTATATATGGCTCTCCTATTCTCCACCCAATTGCTACAATACTTTTACTATTAGCTGATGATAAGTTATTTGGTTCATTATCTCCTTTATCAAATACGATTGATGATGTTTGATTATCTTCATAGTAATATTTATCAATTTTATATTTACTATCTTTATATCCAATATGAATCATAAAATCATCATACAAATAAGATACATCTTTACTATTTTTAACCATTATTCCTGTTGTTGTTAAATTGTTCTGTTTATCCAAAATAGAAAGATAATCATTATATTTTAAAAATGATGTCATATATCTATCTGAATAAGAATATGAAAAACCTCCGCCATTATCATATTTAGATTCTTTATATAATTCTTTAGCTATACTACCATCCTCATTTGTTTGATAAATAGCACCTTTTGAAGATGAATATACTAAATTATTTTCATAGTTCCATTGATTTAGATATTGATTATAAAGTTTATATTCTTCAGATATATCAGGATATATCTCTATAAGTTTATTATATCTATTTTGTCTATTTACTGAATAGTAATAGTTATTTTCAGTTTTATATCCTGAATATCTTCCATCAAATATATTGCCATACTCATAAGTTATCAATAGTTTTTCATTAAATTTTTTAATTTCAGGACTTCTAAAATAGTTCAATTTTTCATTAATATTCTTAAGATTTAATTTATAGGATTTTTCTTTATAATCATAATTTTCTGAAATAATATAAATATCTCCATCATCCTCTTTTATAAATCTTAAATGTTTAGCAGGAATATCTAAAGCACCAAGAGAAATAATATCACCAGTTTCCAAATCAAGCATATTCAAACCAACATCATAAAATTTTATATTTGAAAACGGCGAAGTATATAGAGATAGGACCAGTAATTTTCCTTTATAATAAATATAATCTTCTATATCTCCATTACTACCAAATCCGCTATGAGAATGAGTATTATTTAAATAATCTCTTTCTGCATCTATAACTTTTTTACTAAAAGTCTCTGTTGTTGGATCAAACTCCAAAATTTCATAAGATGAAAAATTTCTTGGTTTTTTTGTCTCTGAAACCTTCATAACAAGATAAATTTTGCCATTGCCTGTGACAGTAAATAATTTATCTACATGTTCACTCCAATCGTTTTTAAATGAAACACTCTCACCATCAAATTCATATTTAATATCTCCAACTTCAATAAATGTATCACCATTTAACTTATATACTTTTCCTCTTGCAAAGAAATATAATGTTCCATTTCCATTTGCAATAGAAAAAGGACTAACATATCTATCTCTTTTTTTATAATCAATATTTTTATCAAGAGCAAATGGCAATGGATATGTTTTTAAAGTTTTATTTGCTATATCAGTTTCAATAATTTTTGAATGAGTATCTTCATCTATTGAATAAATTTTATTTCCAATAACAACCGGTTTTGTATAAGGAGTTGATGATAGCCAAACATCACCACTAAGATTTATTTTTGTTTGATTAGAAATTATACCATTATTAAAATTGTATCTATAGATAAAAGAATGTGGACCATCTATATCATACATATTATTATTCAAATATACACTTTTACTTCCTCTTGCACTATGATTAAAGCTATCCACTTGCGAAACATAGCTACTTGATGCTTTTGGCACGATAGGATTTAAAATATTTTTCTCTTTTACAAAACTATTTCCTTCTAAATAGCTATAAAATAATTGTCTATCTCTTTTGATTAAAATATATGGTGTATCATTTTCATTTAATTCCATACTTACAATATCACCTTTTGGAATTTCAATTTTTTTGATTATTTGTTTTGTATTATAATCATAAGCGATATAGTAATTTTTTTCT
>CAZKWE010000048.1:0-50092 GCA_964556545.1 uncultured Campylobacteraceae bacterium
ACAAAAATAAAAATCATGATTGTTTCTCTCGCCGACAGGCGTAGCATAAGTTTTACCCCACAAAATTTTAAAATTTTGTGGGGACCCCAAAGTGATAGGAATTTTTGCCGGAATTCATTTCCGGCAAAAAGGAGATTTTAAGATGAAAATAGTTAAAACTTTTTATTATAATGTAAAAGTAACCGAAAACGAGATAGATTTTAACAATCATTTAAATAACTTTTATTATGTAAAGTGGATGCAAGAAAGCGGTATAGAACATTCTAAAGCCAATGGTATTACATTGGATACTTATGAAAAGCTTGGAGCTACTTGGTTTGCAAAATCTCATTATATTGAATATAAAGCTCCTGCATATTTAAATGACGAAATAACAGTAAAAACATGGATAAGTGAGATAGGCAAGATAAAATCAAGAAGAAAATATGAATTTTACAGAAAAAGCGACGGTAAGTTACTTGCAACAGCGGAAACTTTATGGGTTTTTGTAGATATGCAAAATGGTAGACCAACTCCTATAAAAGATGAGATAAAAAATAGTTTCATAGCTACTTAAAACTTTTTAAGTTATAATTCTTTAACCCAATTTTTTTAAAAACCGGGTAAAATTCACTACGAATTATGATGATATAGTTAATAAGGTAAAAAATGTCAAACAGTCAAACAAAATATATATTTGTAACAGGCGGGGTTTTGAGTTCGCTTGGAAAAGGAATAGCAAGTGCAAGTATAGCTACTCTTTTAAAGCATTCAGGATATAAAGTATCAATTTTAAAAATGGATCCTTATATCAATGTAGACCCGGGTACCATGAGTCCATTGGAACACGGTGAAGTTTTTGTAACTGCCGATGGAGCCGAGACAGACCTTGACCTTGGGCATTATGAGAGGTTTTTGGATGTTAATCTGTCAAAATACAATAATTTTACGACCGGACAGGTTTATTCTACCGTTATAGAAAGAGAAAGAAGGGGTGATTATCTTGGAAAAACCATACAGGTTATACCTCATATAGTAAATGAAATAAAAGAGAGAATTGTAAAGGCGGGAGAGAAAGAGGATATTCTTATAGTTGAGATAGGGGGAACTGTTGGCGATATTGAAGGCTTACCTTTTTTGGAAGCTATAAGGGAATTAAAAAGAGATGTTGGAAAAAACAGGGCTATTTTTATACATCTTACACTTGTACCTTATCTAAAAGCCGCAGGTGAACTTAAAACAAAACCTACCCAGCACAGTGTACAGGAGTTAAGAAGGATAGGTATCACTCCTCATGTGGTAGTTTGCAGAACCGAGCATACTATACCCAAAGCCATGAAAGAGAAAATTGCATCTGCTTGTGATGTTGAAAAAAACTCCGTTATAGAAGCGATAGATTCAAAAAGTATATATAAAGTTCCTTTAAATTTTTTAAATGAAGGGATACTTGAGCCTATATCGGAATTGCTTGGTCTTGGCAAACTTAAGCCTGATATGAAAAAATGGGATTCTTTGGTAAAAAGAGTTATAGAACCTACTAAAAAAACAAAGATAGCATTTGTAGGCAAATATCTTAATTTAAAAGAAGCCTATAAATCTTTGACCGAAGCATTTATACACTGTGGAGCAAATTTAAATACAAGAGTAGAACTTTTATGGATTGACAGCGAAGATTTGGAGAAAGGGAAAAACCTTGAACTTTTAGAAGAAGCTGATGGTATACTTGTTGCAGGCGGCTTTGGAGAAAGAGGCATAATAGGAAAAATGCAGGCTATAGAGTATGCAAGAGTTAATAAAGTACCATATCTTGGTATTTGTCTTGGTATGCAACTGGCACTTATAGAATTTGCCAGAAATGTTTTAAAACTTGAAGATGCAAATTCAGTTGAATTTGATAAAAATTGTAAAAATCCTATTGTTTATCTCATAGATGAATTTATTGACAGCAGCGGCAATAAACAGCTTCGAACCCATACCAGCCCGCTTGGCGGAACAATGAGACTCGGAGCTTATGAGTGTGATATAAAAGAAGGAACATTGCTTTCAAAAGCTTATGGCGGAAAGAAAAAAATTTATGAAAGACACAGACACAGATATGAGGCAAATCCTCTTTATAAAGAAGCTTATGAAAAAAAAGGGCTTATAATCAGCGGAGAGAGCAAAGGTCTTATAGAGGTAGTAGAATTAAAAGAACATCCTTGGTTTATGGGGGTACAGTTTCATCCGGAATTTACATCAAGATTGCAAAAACCAAACAGAGTAATACTTGCATTTGTAGAAGCAGCATTAAAAAATGTCTGATTTGTTAACCAAAGAGGATATAAAAAATATACTCAGCAATAGGTTTAAAGATGATAAATATACTACTTTGTCATCTTTGCCTTCTCCTTATCTTTTTAAAGATATAAAAAAAGCTACCAAAAGAGTTATAAAAGCAATAGAACAAAATGAAAAAATAACTATAGTCGGTGATTATGATGTGGATGGTGTTATATCATCATTTATAATCAGTGATTTTTTGGAACGCTTCGTATCAAATGTGGAAGTTATCATACCAAATAGATTTAGTGACGGATACGGTGTAAGCAAAGATATTATAGACAGAATTGATTCAAAATTGGTTATTACCGTAGATAACGGCATATCAGCTATAGAAGCTGCCGAGGCTTGTAAAACAAAAGGTATAGATCTTATCATTACGGACCATCATAGTGTTCCAAGTAAGATTCCGGAAGCTTTTGCTATCATAGACCCCAAACAAAAAGATTGTAATTTTCCTTTTAAAGAAATATGCGGAGCCCAGGTAGCATGGTATTTTGCAGCAGCTATAAAAAATGAGATGAAGATAGAATTTAATCTGCTTGAATATATTGATTTGCTTAGTATTGCGATTATTGCCGATATGATGGAACTTAGAGAATTTAACAGAGTTCTTGTTAAAAGAGGACTAAAAGAGTTAAATTTTTCTAAAAGAGCAGCAATGCAGGCGATAAAGGAACAGTTTCAAAAAGAAAATTTTGTCAGCGAAGATATATCATATCTTCTTTCACCTCTTATAAACAGTGCCGGCAGACTTGAAAGCGCTTTAAAAGCATATAAGTTTTTAAAAAGCAAAAGTATAAATGAGGCAAGAAAATATCTTGCAGAAATTATATCGTTAAATGAAAAAAGAAAAGAGATAGAAAGAGAGCTTTTTGAAATATCCGCCAATATGGTTAAGGATAGTGACAATGTTATAATAGTCTGGCAAGAAGGTTGGCATGAAGGTGTTATAGGGATAGTTGCAGCCAGACTCGCAAGAAGATATAAAAAACCCGCTATCGTTTTTAGTATAAACGATGGTATAGCAAAAGGGAGTGCAAGAAGTATAGCTGAGATAGATATACTCTCTTTGATAGAAGCAGCAGATGAAATTATTTTGAAATACGGAGGGCATAAAGGTGCTGCGGGTCTTAGCATAAAGGCTGAAAATTTATATAAATTTAAAGATATTTTGGAAAAGAAGATTAAAACAGTATCAAAAGATCTTTTTATACCTAAAAAAGAGATACTTGGAGAGATAGATCCCCAATCCATTGACTTTGAACTTCTTGATATACTTGAGAGCTTTGAGCCTTATGGTCAAACCAATCCCAAACCCCATTTTATCATTAAAAATGCAACAGTTAAAAAAGTAAGATTTTTAGGCAAAGAACAAAATCATCAGAAATTGATACTTGAATCAAAAAGTACCATATTGGAATCAATTGATTTTAATTTCTCAAAAAAAGCTAATGTCGGTTCAAAAATAGATACTGTTTTTACTATATCAAAAAATTCTTATCGGGGGTATGTTACACCACAGCTTCTTATAGAAGAGATAATTTAAAATTATAATAAATATAACTTCAGCATATATCATATTTTATATTAAAATCTACATATTTAAAAGTTCTATAAAACAAATATATAATATTTATTTTATTATGTTACAATTAGTAATATATTTATAAAAATTTTTTAATTCTATTATAATAATCAAGAACAATAAATAATATAAAATTTTTGTTTGGATAAAATCTGTAAGTTATATAAGGAGGTAATATGGAAGTAGAAATTTCAAGAAGAAGATTTTTACAAGGAAGTGTTGCACTAACTATTGTAGGTGGAACTGCTTTTAGTGCTTCTTCTCTTCTGTCAGCCCAGGAAGAGAAGAAAGAGTTTAAAGTAACTACTAAAACAGGACTTGGAAAAGCAGATAATATTCCATTTCTCTGCGGTATGTGCGTAAATAAATGTGCGGGCTTTGCAAGAGTGGAGGAAGGAGTCGTTACAAAACTAAACCCTAACCCTTATTTTCCAAAATCAAGAAATATGCTTTGCCCGAGAGGTAATGCCGGAATTCAAACTTTGTATGATCCTGACAGGATTAAGTATCCTCTTGTAAGGATAGGAGAAAGAGGAGATGGAAAATATAAAAGAGTCAGTTGGGAAGAAGCCTATGAGGCCATATTGCATGGAACAGATAAATTTAAGGGTCTTTTACAAATTCTTGATGAAGAAAAAGATAATCGTGCAACGATCGGTTATTGTAACGGAGAAGGTCTTTCAAAAGAGGGTTTTGAAGTTTTAATGGGACAAAAGATAGGAACACCCAATTATGTAGATGAGATAAGCATTTGCCTTGAAACTACACTTGGAGGATATTTCAACACCATAGGAGCTTATGGAGAGGCTGATTTAAACAATGCCGATTATCTCATAATAGCAGGAGCAAACAGGGCCGAAGCTATCATTACTCCTGATACTATGGATATGTTTAAAAGAAGTAAAGGAAGAGGTCTTAAAACTATTGTTTTAGACCCGAGATTTACCAATACTGCAGCAAAAGCAGACAGATGGTATGCCATCAATCCGGGAACGGATCTGGCTTTTGTTTTGGCTATGACTTATGTGGTATTCAATGAAAATCTTCACAATAAAACTTTTCTTGATAAATATGCCGACGGATGGATGGATTATAAAAACCATGTATTGTCAAAAGGCTATACCCCTGAATGGGCTGAAAAGATAACAGGTATACAAGCAAAAGAAATTTATAAAACAGCAAGAGAATTTATGGGGGCTGAGCATCCGATATATTATCAGGGAAGAAGAAGTGTATTTTCAAAAAATGATTTTCAACTAAGAAGGGCCATGGCAATTTTCCAGGCTCTTAGCGGCAATCTTGATAAAAAAGGAGGTATCATTTTTGGCAAAAAGCTTACTTTGCCTGCCGAAGAGATAAATGCTCCGATGTATGCTCAAGTAAAACCAAGATTTGATAAAGAAGGTATAGCAATACCAACAGACAAGACCGGCTCATGGATACTTTTTAGAAACATGGTGCTTGAAGGTAAAAATCCATATCCTGTTAGAGCAATGTTTATGAGAAAACATAATCCTATGAGCGGTGTTCCAAATACTGCCAAAACAGAACAATTTCTAAAAAAGATGGATTTGAATGTTATGATAGATATTTTGCCAAGTGATACTGCAATGTTTTGTGATGTAGTTTTACCTGAAGCTTCCTATCTTGAGAGAACTTCTCCTGTAGCAAGTTATGGTGCACTTGAGCCGGCGATAGTTCAAAGAAGAGCAGCTATCAAGCCTCTATACGAATCAAAAACTCCTGAGGTTATATACAAAGAGCTTGCAGAAAAACTTTCAAAACCTTTATGGGAAATAACTAAAAAATATGATGAAGATGTTCAAGATGATACAAAAGATATGAAACCTGAAGAGCTTGAGCAATATTATAAAGAAAACGGTTTTGATCTTGCTGATGCATGGGAAAAACCTGTTGAGGAAACAAATAAAGAGAGAGTTGTTGAAGCTTTTGGAGAAGAAGCTTGGAAAATATTGCAAGAGAAGGGTGTTTATTATCCAGATATGCAAAAGTATCATAAGCAGTTGAACCCTAACGAATTTGAATATTATCCGGAAAACAAGAAAAACTATACTACCAAAAAAGACAAATTGAAAGTTGTAGTAAACTTTAAAAATCTTGCAAAAAAAGGTATTGACCCTATGCCTACCTGGCATGATGAGTGGAATTTCAAAGTTCCTGAAGGTAAATTCAGACTTGTTACGGGACGACATGCCCAGTTTACCCAAAGCGGCACTACAAATAATATGATGCTAAGGGATTTGATACCTACAAATTATATATGGATCAATAAAAGAGTAGCGAAACAAAAAGGTATAAAGTTTGGAGATATGGTTGAAGTAAGTTCAAAAGTAGGAAAGATACACTTAAAAGCTTATCCTACAGAAAAAATTGCACCGAATCAAACTTTTTTACTTCATGGTTTTGGCGGTATGAGCAAAGGCATGGAAATGGCATATGCAAACGGAGGCAATGATGCAATGATTATTGAAGATGCTATTGAGCCTGTATACGGTGCAGCCGCAATGCATACAACTAATGTAGAGATAAGGAAGGTGTGATATGAGATATGCAATGGCACTTGATTATAAAAACTGTATAAATTGTAAAGCTTGTGAAGTAGCTTGCAAAGAAGAAAACGGAGTTCAGCTCGGAGCTGACAAACATAGAATATGGGTAGGTGTAAAAGAGATTGAGGGAGAGTGGCCCAATCTTAGCATAGCCTCAAGTACTTTTGAACCAAGCCAATGTCAACACTGCGAAAATGCACCTTGTCAGGAAGTTTGTCCGACTCAGGCAACTCATTATGCCAAGGGCGGTATTGTTATGGTAGATGCAGACAAGTGTATACTATGCAGTTATTGTATGGAAGCCTGTCCTTATGATGCAAGATATGTAAAAGATGAAACTATGACAGTTGATAAATGTACATTTTGTAGTGATACAAGGCTTGCAAGGGGAGAGACAACTACTGCTTGTCAAGCAACCTGTCCTACCAAAGTCAGAACCTTTGGGGATTTGGATGACCCAAATAGTGAGATAAGTCAGCTTCTCAAAACAAGAGAACATTTCACTCTTAAAACCCATCTTGGCACAAAGCCAAAACTTTTTTACTTGATATAAGGAGAATGATATGTTTGCATTAGCAGAAAAAGGTATGAAGCAAATTGAGAAATTTATCCCTATGAGGCATACCGATATAAGAGAATTATGGAATTTTAAAAAGACACCGTTAAATTTATTAGTTGCATTTACAACATTGGTGTTTTTGGTACTTTTTGTTGTTGGAGTGAGTAATTATATGATTCATGGACATCATGCTTATGGTGTAACAAGAGAGCACCCATGGGGGCTTATGATAGCAATGTATATATTTTTTGTTGTTAGCTCAACCGGGCTTTGCATTATGTCGGCAATCGGTCATGTTTTTGAAGTAGAAGTACTTGAGCCATTTGCAAAGAGGGCAATCCATGGAGCTCTTGTAACACTTTTGAGTGGTTTTGTTGTAATACTTTTAGAAATAGGTCACCCTTTTAGAATGATGATATACAATACTATAAGTCCCGGCATGACCTCGGCTATTTGGGGTATGGGAGTATTGTATTCGCTTTATCTTATTTTTATTGTGATAGAATTTTATTTTTTATTGAGGCATGATCATAAATGGGCAAAGAGATTTGGAATATTCGGGCTTGTAGTGGGTGTTGCCGCACACTCAAATCTTGGAGCGGTTTTTGGTTTTTTGATAGGGCGTCCGTTAGCCAATGGTATATATTATCCTCTTTATTTCATTCTTTCAGCTATGGTTACCGGGTGTTATTTGATATTTTTAATGTATGGATTTAAATATAAATTGAATTTTCCTGAAGATATGCAAAAAACTCTTGTAGCAACGGCTAAGATACTTGGATTGTTGCTTGCGATACTTTTGTTTTTTGAAGTTTGGAGAATGTTGACATTGATATATGGCGGAGTTCCCGAAAGAGCTGAGACTGCACTTCATATACTTAAATCGGCACCATTTTTGGCGGGAGAGATACTCCTTGGTATACTGATACCGTTTTTCGTAATACTTCTAAGTAATGCAAAAGCTATCAAAACTATGGTATTTGCTTCTTTTACCGGAATGATAGGTATATTTTTTATGAGATATGATTTGGTGCATGATACTCAACTTTTCCCCATGCAGACATTAAAAATAAGAGAGTATCAGCTCCCTCCTTCTTTTATAGAGTACACTCCTACTATGACTGAAATCTTTATAGCTCTTGGGGCTGTAGGTATAGCTATCACTTTATACTATATCGGTGATAAGATTTTATATCTCGAAACTGATCCGGACTAAGTATGAAAGAGCCGAAATAACGGCTCTTTCATACCCTTTTTATGAATACTTATTCATACATTTAATTAATAATTAATATAATTTTTAGTAAACTGTTGCAGTTATTTTATTAGCAAGGATAGTGTATGAATGTAGAGATATCCAGAAGAAGATTTTTGCAAGGAAGTGTAGCCCTTACTGTTTTGGGTGGAGTGTCGTTATCAAGCGATAACCTTTTTTCAAATGAAAAGAAGAAAAATGCTTCAAATTCAAAGAGTGAAGATGTGCCTTTTCTTTGCGGAATGTGTGTAAACAAATGTGCGGGATTTGCACATGTAGAGGACGGAATTGTTAAAAAACTCAACCCCAATCCCTATTTTCCAAAGAGTAGAAATATGCTTTGCCCGAGAGGAAATGCAGGTATCCACACACTTTATGATCCTGATAGACTAAAGTATCCTCTTGTTAGAATCGGAGAAAGAGGAGACGGCAAATACAAAAGAGTCAGTTGGGATGAAGCATACGATGCCATACTTCATGGAACCGATAAATTTCCCGGAATTTTAAAAATACTTGATGAAGAGAAAGACAATCGTGCAACGATTGGCTATTGCAACGGAGAGGGTCTTTCCAAGGAAGGTTTTGAGGATTTGATGGGTCAAAAGATAGGAACACCCAATTATGTAGATGAGATAAGTATCTGTCTTGAAACTACTCTTGCGGGATATTTTAATACCATAGGAGCTTACGGTGAGGCTGATTTGAATAATGCCGATTATCTCATAATAGCAGGAGCAAATAGGGCTGAAGCTATTATTACTCCTGATACTATGGATATGTTCAAAAGAAACAGAGGAAGAGGTCTGAAGATCGTAGCTTTGGATCCGAGATATACAAATACGGTAGCAAATGCAGATAGATGGTATGCTATCAATCCGGGAACGGATTTGGCATTTGTATTGGCATTGACTTATGTAGCGATTAAAGAAGAGTTGTATGATAAGGATTTTATCGCAAAACATGGTGTAGGATTTGAGGATTATAAAAATCATGTGCTTTCTAACGGATATACTCCTGAGTGGGCATCAAAAATCACAGGAATTCCGGCTGAAGAGATATACAAAACTGCAAGAGAATTTATGACAGCAAAAAGCCCTATATATTATCAGGGAAGAAGAAGCGTATTTTCAAAAAATGATTTTCAGTTAAGAAGAGCTATGGCTATATTTCAAGGTCTTAGCGGAAATCTTGATAAAAAAGGCGGCATAATTTTCGGTCAAAAAATCGCACTGCCAAAAGAGGATATAAATGCACCTATGTATGCTCAGGTACAAGAGAGATTTGATGTAAAATCCGTAGCTATTCCTACGGGAAAAACAGGATCTTGGATACTTTTTAGAAATATGGTTGTCGAGGGCAAGACACCTTATCCCGTAAGAGCAATGTTTATGCGAAAACATAATCCTTTAAGCGGAGTGCCGAATACTACAAAAACGGTTGAATTTTTGAAAAAGATGGATTTGAATGTTATGATAGATATTCTTCCGAGTGATACTGCAATGTTTTGTGATGTGATTTTGCCGGAAGCTTCATATCTTGAAAGAGAATCACCGGTAACAAGTTTTGGATTTTTAGAACCTGCTGTTGCTCTTAGAAAAGCAGCGGTAAAACCTCTATATGAGACAAAACCTCCGGAGGTTATATATAAGGAGCTTGCTGAGAAATTGTCTAAACCTCTTTGGGAAAATACCTTAAAATATGATGAAGATGTTCAAGATGACACAAAGGGAATGAAACCTGAAGAACTTGAGCAGTACTATAAAGAAAATGGTTTTGATCTTGCAGATATATGGGAAAAATCCGTCGAAGAACAAAACAAAGAAAAGATAGTAAAAACTTTTGGCGAGGAAGCTTGGAAGATATTGGAAGAGAAGGGTATATACTATCCTAATATTGAAAAATACCATAAAAAGATAAATGATAACGAATATGAATATTATCCTGATGATAAAAAGTTTTACACTACCAAAAAAGATAAGTTGAAAGTTGTTATAAACTTTAAAAACTTGGCTAAAAAAGGTGTGGATCCTATGCCTACTTGGCATGCGGATTATGCTTTTGAGGTTCCAAAAGGCAAATTCAGGCTTGTTACGGGACGACATGCCCAATTTACCCAAAGCGGTACGACAAACAATATAATGTTAAGAGATCTTATAAGAGAAAACTATCTTTGGATAAATAGTGAGGTGGCTAAACAAAAAGGTATAAAATTTGCAGATATTGTTGAGGTAACAAGCAGTGTAGGCAAAATTCGCATAAAAGCATTTCCAACCTTGAGAATTGCTCCCAATCAAGTATTTTTACTCCATGGTTTCGGAGGAAGCAGTAAAGAGATGGAATTTGCATACGGACACGGTGCAAACGATGCAATGATAATAGAAGATAAGATCGAGCCGATATATGGAGCAGCGGTCATGAATGAAACAAATGTAGATATAAGGAAGGTGTGAAATGAATTATGCGATAGCATTTGATTATCAGAATTGTATAAATTGTAAAGCTTGTGAAGTTGCCTGCAAAGAACAAAATAATGTACAGCTTGGTGCCGATAAACAAAGAATTTGGGTTGGTCAGACGGAAAAAGTGGTTTTCGGAAAGCTTTTTGTAAATTTTTATCCTTCCCAATGCAATCACTGTCTTGATGCACCTTGTGTCGAAGTTTGTCCTACAAATGCAAGCCATTTTGTAGATGGCGGTTTGGTTATGGTCGATCAAAGTAAATGTATTCTCTGTAAAGGTTGTATGGAAGCTTGTCCTTATGATGCAAGATTTGTTGATGATGAGAAAGTAGCGGTAGATAAATGTACATTTTGTTATGATACGAGAATTAGTAAAGGATACACTACGACTGCTTGTCAAGCAACTTGTCCTACAAAAGTCAGACTTTTTGGAGATTTGGATGATGAAAATGGTGCATTGGTACAGCTTTTGAAAAAGAGAAAATTCTTTGTCTTAAAACAGAAAGAAAAAACTGTTCCTAAACTATTTTATCTATTGCCGGAGCATGATATGAATTATGCAATGAACTCCATAGGGCATGATACTAAACTTTATACTTGGGATGAAATGAAACCAATCATAGAAAAAGCAAAAGCAAAAAGGATTAAGCAATGGAAAAAATCGTAATCGCGGGAGTGGAGATAAATAAAGTCTCCATAAGACAACTTTTGTTCAATAAATATATGATACTATCTTATATTTTGCTTGCTATTGGAATTTATGGTATATATGAAGTTATGCAAATGAGATATTTTCTTATAGGTGCAACGGCACATGATGCCGGTATGCATCCCGGATCTCATCAAATGGTTGTAGCTATGAAAGATGCAGTTTTCGGAGAAGGCGGAGAAGTCAAAAGAGAAGCTCCTTGGTCACTTTATATCGTAAATTATATGTATATGATATATACCGGAAGCGGTGTTATTTTTCTTGTAGCACTTGATGAGCTTTTAAATCTACAAATTGTAAAGAAAACTGCAGCCGGATTTTTGGCTTTTGGTATTTCTATGGTTATAGGCGGTCTTTTTACCATCATGATAGATTTAAATACTTTGCATATGCTCTCAATGGTGACAAGCCCCAATTTTGGTGCTGGAATGTGGCAAATGCTTCCGCTTTACGGTGTTTATATCCCATTTGTTTTGTTTGAAATATATCTTTTGATAACTAAAAATACAGCTTGGGCAAAAAGAATATCATTTGTAATACTTCTTCTATCTATATTGATAGATATAGTAGAGTATTATATCCAGGCAAATTTGTTTAGTATGAATGAGGCAAGACACTTATGGAATACATATCCGAGTTTAACAATATATTTTATAGTTTCCGCTTATGTGGCAGCTATAGGAATTATGGGGCTATATAGCTATTTTACATACAGAAGAACACTTGGAAAAGAGTATCACTCTTTGATAGAAGTTTTAAGAAAGATGGCTCTTATATGTATCACTATACTTGCCGCTTATGAAGCGATAGCCTATCTTACCATAGATAAACATTGGGCATTTTTGATACTTTTTGGACCATTTAAGTATTTATTTTTTGGTGGATATATAGTTCTTGCTATGACAATTCCTTATCTTTTAATGTTAAGAGAAAGTAAAGATATTTTGACTATAATAGCTTCATTTTTTATGATAGTCGGAACATATATAGGAAGATATATTTTCGTATATGCCGGAAATGCTTATCCAATGAGCGATAGATTCGGTACCGGTTTTGAAAAATACGGAATGTATGAAAAGGTAATGAATTTTATATATTATCCGCCGGAAAGATCGGAAGTTTTAGTGGTAATAGGTTCATTTGGTGTTATACTGGCTGTTTATACACTTTTAAACAAACTGTTTTCGGTTTCTAAAGTTAGAGATCATTAATTCACAATTATTATACGATTATTTGGTATAATATGATAAATCTTATGAAAGGAGAAAAAAGTATGAAGAAATTGCTAGGAGCGATATTGATCGCAATGTTAGGACTTACTTTTGTAAGTACTTCTGCATTTGCAGATTCTGCCAAAGGACAGAAGCTTTATGTTAGAAAACTTAAAAAAGCTTGTAAAAAAAGCGGAATCGACAACGGTGGTGTTTTGGCTAAAAAACACACTCAAGCAGAGTGGAAAGCGGCAAATGACGCAGGTAAACTAAATGCTGAGATAGAGAAATTTTGTCCAAAAGCCAAGCCTCTTAAAAAAAGATACTTGAAAGATATATATGATTTCTTGTATAACTTCGCTAGTGACAGCGGTAATGTTCCATCTTGTTAATTAGATGAACAATATTCGGTAAATATTGGAAGAAAACTCTTCCAATATTTTAACCGATAAAATATCTTTTGTTTTCTACTTTTTTTATCTCATCAAATTTATCAAGATATTCAAGATATCCTATAAGATATTTTCTGCTTATAGGCAACTTTTCTTTGAAGCTTTTAATATCGATATATCCTTCTTTATGAATAATTTCTTTTTGCATGGCAACAATTTTTGATAAATTTGCAGAAGTTATAAAAAGATTGTGAGCAATTCTTACTATTTTTTTGTTTGAAGTTAGTTTCTTTAGTATTTTATCACCTAATTTTCTATCCATATCAAGTCTGTCATAAAGATTGTAAGGAGCAGTTGGAGTAAAACCTTCATTTTCCAGTATATTATATACTCTTTTTTCAAGCTCTTTTTGTATATCAATTTTACCTATGTCAACTCTTTTGTAAATATTTTGAGAAATGTGAAGATAGCCTGATTTTACAAAATCATCAAGTATATTTTTTATAAAAGAGAAGCTTGCCCATTTTATTCTTAAGCTAAGTGATGAGGGAGAAAGCATGGCATACGGATTTTTTTCATATATATTTTTTATTTTTTCAGAAAGTATCTCTTTGGTTTGCAAAGGATAGATGACAAGTTCTTTATCATCAATAAAAACATTTTGTAAATTTTTTGCAATTTCTAAAACTTCTTCGTGTGTTTTGCCAAAGCGTTGAATGGAAGAAACCAAACCAAAACCTTTTTTGTGATTTTGCACAAACAGCATAAAAGCTTTTTCATACTCTTTTTTATAAAGTGCTAAAAGCAAAGGAAATTTTTTGTTCTTTTTTATAGGATCGTTTAACGGATCCAAAACAATACCTCCGCCCAAAAGAGAACCGTTAAAAAGGAGCACAAAGGTATCGCCATGCATTAGATACATTTTATCTTTAAAATTGATTTTAGCCAGTTTCCCTCCATCTATATCATTGTCATACAGATATATTTTGGCTGACATCTGTTTTGCTCCGCTTATAAATGTAACTGTTGAGTTATGCTTTATTTCTTTGTTTTTAGAGTTTTTTATATAAGCTTCAATGGCATTAAAACCCCTAAAATATCCCCTTGTTGTTAAAAGATAACCTTTTTTTAACTTGCCATGAGGTATATTTAAATTTAGTGCAACTCTTTGATGCTTTTTTGCCAGATTGCTTTGTTGAGAGTGAATTTGGATATTTTTTACGAGTATTTCTTGTCCGAGCTCACTTGCCAGGACTTTTTCACCGGTTTTTATCTTGCCGTTTAATACTGTTCCTGTTACAACCTCCCCAAAACCTTTTATGCTAAAAACTCTGTCTATATAGTATCTAAAAAACTTTTCATCCGAATCGCTTTTTTTTGTTTGCAGTTGAAAAAGAAACTCTTTTAAGTCATTTATGCTTTTATTGTTGTAAATGGAGCTTTTTTTGATATCTATCAAATTTAAACGAGGATAATTGTTAAGCAGTTTTTTTATCTCATCTTCTCTTTTGATTATATCTGTTTTGTTAGCCAAATCACACTTTGTAATTACAAACAGTATCTCTTTGATTCCTAAAAAGTTTAAAACCTCCAAATGCTCAATGGTTTGCGGCATAATGCCCTCAACAGCAGATACAACAAACAAGGATAAATCAAATCCGAAAGCCCCGCTTATCATATTTTTTAAAAGTTTTTCATGGCCTGGTACATCTATGAAGGCAATATTAGTATCATCTTTTTTTATGTTTGAAAAACTAAGATCGATTGTAATGCCTCTTTTTTTTTCTTCTTCGAGTTCATCGCCGTTATAGCCGCTTAATGCTTCGATAAGTGCCGTTTTCCCATGGTCTATATGGCCGGCGGTTCCTATAATGATATAGCGAGAGTGATGAGTATTCATTTGATTTTTTCTTTTGAGTTGAAAACTTTATTTATGGTGTCTATGATTTTATTATCCATTTCCGGCAGGATACTTCTAAAATCTATCAAAAACTGCTCATTTTCTATCCTTCCTATAAGTCCGAAATTTCTGAATTTTTGTTCCAAATCTTCAGCATTACCCTTAAAAGCCAAAGCAACAGTTGGAAATTTTCTATTTGGAAGTGTTCCTCCTCCCATATAAGTAAAACAGTTTTTTATCATACATTTGTCATTTTTGGTTTTATCTTTTATTGCTTTTGCTCTGTTTGTCAACTCTTTCGTATCCGTAAAAAGCATTTTAAGTGTTGGAATTTTGTTATATTCTTTCAATATATAAGCTCTGATGCTTTCTTGCAATATACTAAGTGTAACTTTATCAACTCTTAACATTCTAAGTAATTGATTTTGTTTTAATTTGTCAATATAGGATTTTTTTCCTATAATGATACCTGCTTGAACACTTCCAAATAGTTTGTCTGCACTAAAACTGATTAGTGAAGGTTGTTGAGATAGTATTTTTTTTATTGGAGGTTCTTTTGTGCCTAAATTATAGGGAAGTTCAAGTATATATGCACTTCCCAAATCATAATAATCCAAGAGATTGTATTTTTTTGCCAATTTTGTAATATCTTCAAATTTTACATCTTCGCTGAAACCGACGATATCAAAGTTTGACTTGTGTACTTTCATAAGAATCGCACTGTTTTGGTTGATATTGCTTTCATAATCTTTCAACTTTGTTTTATTGGTGGTTCCGATTTCTTTTAAAATTGCACCGCTTTCTCTCATAACTTCAGGTATTCTAAAACTCCCCCCTATTTCTACAAGTTCTCCTCTTGATACAATTACTTCCTTGTTTTTTGCGAAAGTATTGAGAATTAAAAATACGGCACTTGCATTATTGTTGACTACAAGAGCATCTTCCACACCCAGTAGATTTTGTAAATCTTTTGTAACATGAGTATATCTTTCACCTCTTTTGCCAGTTTTTTCATCATATTCCAAGTTTGAATAACCACATATAATATCTTTGGCTTTATCGATTATCTCATTTGATATAACACTTCTTCCCATATTGGTATGTATTATGATGCCGGTTGCATTTATAAGAGGTTTCAATGATGGAGTGATGAATTTTGCGTATGTAATTTTTACACCGTGAATAAGTTTTGAAATGTTTATATCAGTTATAGTTTCATTTTTGATTTTGGTTCTTAGTTTTTCTATCTCATATCTTGCAGCAATTGTGAGTAATTCTTTGTTTAATCCTTTAAATTCATTGTTGCAGATAAAAATATCTATTTTTGGTATTTTTTTAAAAATTTTATTCATTGTTTATTCCAAAATTAAAACTATCGAGTTTGTTTTCATTTAACATATATTTGCTTCTTTGAAGTTTTGTCAATATTCCTTTTTCAATCAGGGTTTTAAAAATCTTAACAAGAGTGGGTTTGCTGATATCTATATTTTGCATTATATCCATATATGAAAAATCAAAAATATTATTGTCGTCTAAATTGTTAAAAATAAATCTGACAACTTCTATTTGTTTGCTGTCACAAATAAGTGAAATTGTTTTGATGATATTGTATGATTTGTTTATCTCTTTGTTTTGTATTGTCGGAAGTACGGTATCATGAATAGTATTTAACAGTTCTTTTATGTTTACGGGCTTAATGATATAGTTTTCTACCTTAAGTTTTATGGCTTCAAGAAGATAATTTGTATCTGTGTATGCTGTTGTTAAAATTACCGGTATATTTATATCATATTCATCTCTTAAAATTTTGATAAAATCTATACCATTATCATTTTCCAAAAGTATATCCGAAATTATTACATCAATTTTATGCTTTTTTAAAAAGGCTAAAGCATCTTTTGTATTTGTTACAGGATATATTTTTTTTACAAAATCTTCCAATATATCAGAACTGTTTTTTAGCAAATCCTTATCATCCTCAATGTAAAGAATACTAAATTCTTTTAAAATTTCAAGATCTCTTTTTTGGGTTTTACTGCTCATAATTTTCCTCTTTATTGTTTAATGGTATTTTTATTTCAAACATTGCACAATCGTACATTTTTTTAGTTCCCAGTCTGTGTTTTATATTTTCACATTTTATGATTCCGTGAAAATGTTTTTCTATAATCTGTTTTGACATATACAAACCTACTCCTGTGCCGGAAGATTTATGTTTGGTTGTAAAATATGGTTCAAAAATTTTATTTTTTATATCCCGGGGTATTCCCCCGCCATTATCTATAATGCTTATTATAGCAAAACCTTTGCTTTTTTTAGAAATAATAAATATCTTTTTCTCTTCCGTATTATTTTGCAAAAGTGCATCTTTAGAATTTTTGATAATATTTAAAAATACATGGGATAATTCGTTAAAATAGCTATAAAGCAGCATTTCTTTGTCTGCTATTATATATACATCTACTCCTTTTTTTTCTAAAAGATATTTTGTAAGTTCCAATGAGTGCTCTATACACTCTTTAATGGTAAAGTATCTTTTTGTTTTATCAGGATTGAAAAAATTTCTAAAATCATCTATAGTTGCCGACATATTTTGAGCTATTTTTAATCCATCGGTTACTTTTTCATCTATAAAATCATCAGTGAGTTTGCCTACCATATTTTTTGTTTGAAAACTTTGAATGATAAGAGATAAACTTCCAAGAGGCTGTCTCCATTGATGGGCTATATTTTGAAGCATTTCTCCAAGACTTGCGAGTTTGGCCTGCTGAAACATTATCCTATCTTTTTTTCTATTGTTTTCTACCTCTTTTTGGACTCTAAGCTCCAGATTTTTATTTAATTTTTGTAACTCTTTTGTTTTTTCATTTACTTTTTTCTCAAGCGAATTGTGCAACTCTTTAAAATTATCGATAATAAATACGGATGATAAAATGCTTACTATAAATATCACAACTATAAAAAGCAGTGAAATGCCAAAAGTCAGGTAAAACACTCTTGAGGTTCTTCTTTTTTCCATAGCGGCTTTTTTTAAATCAAAATTAATGAGATTTGTAAGATAGATATTTGAAAGTCCTATATTTAGATATAGTTTTTTCAGTAAATTTCCGGCTTGCTTTTCTCTTTTTCTCTTTTTTAAAAGCAAGATCATATTGATTTCATTATCTATCTCTTTCATTTTTTTGTTAATATTTTTTAGCATACTGTTTTGTAAAATTTCAAAATTTTCCTGATTATAAGGGGCAAGCAAGTATTTTTTAGCAATATTGGTAAAAAAGTAAAAAAAAGGCTTTTGTTCATTTTTTAAACTATTATTGAATTTGATCCAGTTTTTTTGAATAATTTGTTTTGCAAGAGAGATAACTTCTTTGGCCTGTGGGTATTTGATGATATTTTGTTGCAAGTCAAAAAGAGTATCATATACATTTACTTTGTAAAGGTCTTTTATCTCCTCTAATTGCACAAGAGGAACAGTTCTTTTTTTATAAAGCATATCAAAATCATATTTTAAAGAAAAAAGAGACAATTCGGCCAATATCATGATGCTCAACATTCCACCGGCAATTAAAAATATAAGAAAATTAGTTTTATTTTGAAAAGAAATTCTATTTAGTAATTTTGAGATTTTCTTAAATCGCTTCATTGTAACTCAATAAATTTTTTATTTTTATATTTAAAAAGAAAAACTCTGCCAAACAGTTTTTTATTTTTATATCTTTTTGACAATACTCTCAGATTTTTTAAAAATTTTTCTCTTGTTATACTTTTTTTTATGTTTTTAAGTGCTTCTATGCTTATTTTGGCATCAAGATATGATTCAAGCGATACGAAACTATATTTTGTATGAGGATATTTTAATTTTAAAATTTTTCTATACTCTTTTACCAGTGGGAGAGTCAAGTCATTATACGAAGGTACCGTTTGTGAAAATATCATATTTGATGTTTTATAGTTTAATTCATGCACCAATTCATCTGCATTGACGAAAGAGATATTGCAAAATATGGTGTTATTATTTTTGTCCATTTGTCTGTATCTTTTTACAAAAAGTGCCACCGGCTTATATGCCCCTACCATAATTATAGCTTGAGGCTTTGAAGAGTAAATATCATATAATGCCTGTGTAACGGAAAGTGTATTTCTTCTGTAAGTGCCTTCTGAAGTCAGAGAAAGGTTTCTTTTTTGCAAAGATTTTATAGTTGCAACATAACCGTCATCTCCATAGTCATCATTTTGATAAAAGATTGCTATTTTATTTATATGTTTTTTATAATACAAATATCCGATAATTTTTTCTATTTCATCTGCATAAGAACTTCTAAAATTAATAAAATTGTATCTTTTTGGTTTTCTTAAAAAAGTAGCTCCTGAAAATGGTGCTATAAAAGGAATATTACTATTGCTTATGGTAGGCATGATAGCCTGTATGGTAGGAGTGCCGACAAATCCAAACAGTGCAAAAACTCTATCTTTGTCAAGCAGTTTGTTTAAATTTTCCAAAGTAAGCTCAGGTTCGTATTTGTCATCATAAGAGATAAATTCTATTTTTTTGTTATCTAAAAGCTTATGTTGATTTGCATATGAAAAATAAGCCATTGCCCCCTCTTTTACAGATAAACCCAACTGTTTGTTTATGCCGCTAAGAGGTAAAGATGCACCGAATTTTATATTTTTGTGTATGGTATTTTGTTTTTGATGGTACAAAAAACCTGCAATTAAAAAAAAGATTAAAACAATTATCATTTTTTTCATATTTTTATATTACCCGTACTATTTTAAAAAATTCCTTAATAATGTAAAAAATTATAAAATAAAAGTAAAATATTCTTTAATGAGACTATATTTATCCCATTAATATAAATAATCAAAAGTAAAATATTTTTTACTAATTAAGTTAACATAAAGCCAATTAATTTTATAATTATTTCAAAACAATTTTAAACAAGGCAGTAAAAATGAATGAATATGTTTATTATAGCCCAGAAAAATTAGATTTTCCCCTGAATGAAAATATTAAGATTATTGATGATCCCAGAAAAGTTAATGAAACTTGCATTATTTCAAATTCTAAAGAAGTTAAAGCCGAAGTTTATGCACCGGAAATTAACTTTTATATAAAAAATACAAAAGATACAATCGCTGATATGATAAAAAATATTGAAAAACTTTATCAGATAAGAAGTATAAAGCTTGACTATGCCACCGATTTTGAAAATGAAAAAGAGATAGGCAATAAAATACTGCTTGTCGGAAAGAAAGATGAATTACTTCAAATAGAAGAATTTTTTGGGAATGAATTTGATCTTTATTTTGCCGGTGGAGAATCTGTTTTAAATATAGAAGGAACTATCGGTGAATTGAGTGTGTATTTGCAAAGAAATGGAAAAACCACTCCTCTTTCGGTAGATCAAATGATATGGTTTAATGCACCAAAGTTTGCTTTTAAACAAAATGGTGTTTTTGATCCTTTAAAAGACGGGTTGGATAATGTTGTAGAAAAGGTAAAACAAAATATAAAACATTTTGTTTATAAAAAAGCCATTAAGTACAATCCTGATATTTGTCAGTATAAAGGCAGAACAACAAAAGAAGAAGGGGATATTTGCGGAGATTGTGCCGATATCTGTCCGACCAATGCTATTATAAAAATAGATGAAAAAAAAGAGTTAAACTTTAGTTATGAGGATTGTGAAACCTGCGGGGGTTGTATAAGTGTTTGTCCTTCAGGAGCATTGGATCTTGCGGCGACCCCGAGAGAATTTATATATGAAGCAAGCAATCTTTTAAAAGATTATAAGATACTTGTAATTCCCGAAGTTTTGGATATAGAAAAATTAGAAGTCGAACTTCCTCCGAAAGTTTTGCCTCTTATTGTCGGTGGCAGAAAGTTTTTGCATGAAGCTCATTTTTTAAGCCTTTTTCAACAAAGCGGAGCTCAGGTTATTTTTTATACCGACTTTGTTTCCAAAGGAAGCAGTGCGGCAATTGATATGGTAAACGAGATAACGAAAAGAGCATTCGGAGTTGATGCAATATTGGTTGCTATGAGCAAGAATGAACTTTCTGAGAGTTTGAAAAAAGCTGTATTTGTTGATGGGAGCAGATATTCTATAAATGAGCTTGGATTAAACAAAAGAGAAATATTTGCCGCCAGATTATCTCGTATTGTCGGAGATAGAGATTTGGGTGTTTATGAAAATAAAAACGAATATATACATTATGGCAAGGTTGTTATAAATGAGGAAAATTGTACACTTTGTCTTAGCTGTGTGGGGGCATGTAATGTAAAAGCTTTAACAGCTCATCCTGAAGATAATTCACTGCGATTTAATGCTTCTGTCTGTACTGATTGTACATATTGTCAAATTGTATGTCCGGAGAGTGATTGTATAAGCGTGATAAGAGATAATTTTGAATTAAAGCCAGAGAGTTTTAAACAAGTTGTTATGGCCAAAGATGAGCTTTTTAAATGTGTTGAATGCGGCAAAGAGTTTGCTCCGAAAAAAGCAGTAATGAAAATTGCTCAAATGATGACCCCGATGTTTAATGGTGATGAAGCAAAGATAAGAACACTTTATTGTTGTGAAAGTTGTAAGCCGAAAGTAATGCTAAAAGCCCAAATAGAAGGAAAAAAATAATGAATAAAGATGAAAAAAAAGCTATTAACAATGCAAGAGCTGTCTACTATGGACTTTTTAGTTCATTATTTGCTTTTGTCCAAGAAAATGAGAGATTTAAAGGTGTTAAGGAAACAATTGATTTGCTTTTGGAAAATCCGCTTGATGAAAATTCGAAAAAAGCACTTTCAAATATGGCTTCCATTATTAATACTGTGGGCATAAAAATACTTGAGAGTGAGTATGACGGTATATTTTATGATTTAAGCAGTGACCCGGTTCCGACAACAGCCTCATTTTACGAAGAAGAGAGAGATGACGGTAAAAAAAGAGCCATTATGGTAGATTATGTTTTGCAGTCAAAATACAGAAGAGATGATAAAAAATACAGTGACTTGGAAGATGATATAGGATTTATATTTTCTTTTATGCAAAAATTAATTCAGGATGAAGTAAATGCAGATGAAAAGTCGTCATTTTTGGCAAAAGAAGTTTTTAGAAATGTTTTAAATGAATTTGTAGATGAATTTATAGAAAATATATATATGCATGAAAATTCTGCTTTTTATCAGGAAGTTGCACTTTTGCTTAAAGTTTTTATAGAGTTTGAAAGAGTTTATCTTGGTATTGGCAAACCAAAAGAGAAAATAAAATCCAAAAAAGAGAAAGAAGTTTTTATTTCAGATGCGGAAGCAAAAAGAAGACTTGAAAACAAGAGAAAAAAATCCCAGGATATTGTAGAGTGTGTATTGGAAGAAGGCGGAGATGTAGAGGATGAGGTTTAAATAGATACATAATCAACAGATGAATTTTAGAGATAGCAGATATTTTTACGAAAGTATTTGCTATCTCTAATTGGCATTGAGATAAATTTAACGAAAGGAGTAAAGATGCAAAGCAAAAGAAGAGAATTTTTGAAGAAAGCTCTTGTCGGCTCTGCTGCAGTTGCTACGGCAAGTGCGGTTATGGCAAATGAACGGCCTTCAAAAGTTCAAGGTTCAAACGGCGTTGTAGTCGGATACTCTCCAAAAAAAGAGATTCTTTATAAAAAAACATCTCATTGGAGAGAGTACTATAGTGTAGCATCTTAAGGAGGTAAGGTATGAGTAAAGATATGTTAGATAAACTATCTTTGCGTACCGGAAGAAGATCTTTTTTAAAAATGGCGGCACTTGGAAGTGCGGCTGTCGGAACAACTTTGGTAGCTGGCAGCAGTGCTGTTAGAAACGCAACCGAAGAAGAGATAAAAGATCCATATCCGGGCTCAAAGTTGGTAAAAACCGTTTGTACGACATGTTCAGTGGGCTGTGGTATCATAGCTGAAGTACAAAATGGTGTTTGGGTAAGACAAGAAGTGGCACAGGACCATCCTTTTAGTCAGGGAAGTCACTGTTCAAAGGGTATTGACTCCATTGATACTGTTAAAAGTGCAAAAAGAGTTAAGCATCCGCTTAAAAAAGTAAATGGCAAATGGCAACGAATCAGTTGGGATCAGGCTATCAATGAGATAAGTGATAAAATGCTTCAGCTTAGAAAAGAGAGTCCTGATACGGCAATGTTTTTAGGTTCGGCCAAAATGAGTACGGAGCAATCTTACTATTTTAGAAAATTTGCCGCAATGTGGGGTACGAACAATATAGATCACCAAGCTAGAATTTGACATAGTGCAACAGTCGCCGGTGTGGCGAATACATGGGGTTATGGCGCTATGACAAACCATCTTGGAGATATCCAAAATGCCAAATCCATTATAATTTTTGGAGCAAATCCTGCAGTTAACCATCCGGTTGGTTTTAAAAACTTCCTAAAAGCAAAAGAGCACAATAATGCTCAGCTTATAGTTGTAGATCCAAGATATACCAAAACTGCCGCAAAAGCAGATATGTATGCTCATATAAGACCGGGAACCGATATACCGTTTATGTATGGAATGCTTCATATTATCTTTAAAAATGGCTGGGAAGATAAAGATTTTATAAAAAACAGAGTCTATGGAATGGATGAAGTTATAAAAGAGGCCAAAAAATGGACTCCTGCAAAAGTAGCAAATGTTACAGGTGTTCCTGAAGAGAGACTTTATCAAATAACCAGAGCATTTGCTACCAGAAAACCGGGAACTCTCATTTGGGCTATGGGATTGACACAGCACAGTATCGGTTCGTCCAATACAAGAATGGCTCCAATCCTTCAATTGGCATTGGGAAATATGGGAAGAGCAGGAGGCGGATGTAACATTCTAAGAGGTCATGACAATGTTCAGGGTGCTACAGATATGTGCTGTCTTTCTCATTCACTTCCCGGATATTATGGACTGAGTGACGGCTCTTGGAAATATTTTGCAAAACAGTGGGGAGTTGATTATAATTGGCTAAAAGGGAGATTTAAATCCAAAAAATGGATGAATACAAAAGGCTTTACACTTGCAAGATGGTATGAGGGTGTTATAAAAGAAGATCCGATTCATACAAGTTCTCCTATCAAAGCTCTTTGGGTTCAAGGAAACGGTATAACTTCCATAGCAAGGCAGGCAAGTGTTCAACAGGCACTTGACAAACTGGAGCTTATAGTTGTGGCTGAACCGTTTGCAAATGAAGCAGCGATAATTACAAATAAAAAAGACGGTGTTTATATATTGCCGACAGCTACTCAGTTTGAAGGAGAAGGAACGGTAACAGCTACAAACAGATCTGCCCAATTTAGAAGTAAAGTTGTAGATCCGATGTATGAAAGCAAGAGTGATGAAGAGATAATGTTTGCTTTTGCCAAAAAATGTGGATTCTTCAATGAATTTGTAGCGGGAATGAAGTTAAAAGCCGATAAAAAACATGGCAAACTTGTAAAAGTCAAAGATACTTTTTCATGGCCTAAAGATGCTATAGATGAGGTAGCCAGGACGATTAAGACTATCGGACTTACAGGCTGGACATACGACAGGCTTAAAAAGCACCAACAAAATTGGCATATGTTCAATCCTGTAACAATTGCAGGAATGGGTCCTATGAAAGGCGAGTATTATGGACTTCCATGGCCTTGTTGGACAACAACGCATAGCGGTAGTCCGATACTGTATGATACCAATCTAAGTGTAAGTCAAGGCGGTATGGGTTTTAGAAACAGATTTGGTCTTGTACATGATGGAGTAAGTCAATTAGCAGGTGATGGGGCAACCATAAAAGGAGCAAAAGTAAAAGGCGGATATCCTGAGTTGCATAAGGATAATATAGAAAAAGTTCTTGGTATCAAACTTACTCCTGCTCAAAAAGCCGCAATGGGTAAAAACTGGAAAGTTGATATAAGTGATGAGATTGCCGAACTTGCATTAAAAGCCGGTGTTGCACCTTATGGCAATGCAAAGGCAAGAGCGGTTGTATGGACATTTCCTGATAAGATACCAATGCACAGGGAACCACTTCATACTCCAAGATTTGATTTAGCCAAAAAATATCCGACTTATAAGGATAAGCCAAATCACTACAGAGTTGATACAAGATATGCTTCCGTTCAAAAGAAAGACTGGTCTAAAGAATTTCCTATCAATTTGGTAACAGGAAGACTTGTGACTCACAGTGGCGCAGGGCTTATAGAGAGAAGTTCTAAATATCTTACAAAACATAATCCTGAAATGTTTTGCGATATCAATCCGAATCTTGCAATGAAGCACGGTATCAAAGATGGTGATATGATGTGGGTACACTCTCCTGAGGGTACCAAGATAAAAGTAAGAGCCAGATTTACATATTCTGTAAGTGAAGATAGAGTATTCTTGCCGTTCCACTGGGCCGGAGTAATGCAGGGTGTTGATTTGAGTGCAAATTATCCGGAAGGTACTAAGCCGTACAGTATAGGCGAGGCAGCCAATACCGTAACAAATTACGGATATGATATCATTACTCAAATCCCTGAAACAAAAGCTGGCTTATGCCGCATAGAGAAAGCGTAGGGGGTGTGAAATGGCTAGAATGAAATTTTATTGTGATGAAGGAAGATGTATAGAGTGTAATGGTTGTACTGTTGCCTGCGAAGAAGCCCATGAGCTTCCGGTTGGTATCAGCAGAAGAAAAGTTGTTACGGTAAATGAAGGAATTGAAGGAGAAGAGTATAGTGTTTCGGTTGCCTGTATGCATTGTACTGATGCACCTTGTGAACAAGTTTGTCCGGTTGACTGCTTTTATATAAGAGCTGACGGTATAGTATTGCATGATAAAGAGAAATGTATAGGGTGCGGATACTGTTTGTATGCATGTCCGTTTGGTGCTCCGCAATTTCCAAGAGACGGTGCTTTCGGAACAAGGGGAGTTATGGATAAGTGTACTATGTGTGCCGGCGGTCCTGAAGAGACCAATTCTCCAAAAGAGAGAGAACTTTATGGTCAAAACAGAATTGCAGAGGGCAAAGTACCTATGTGTGCTGCTGTTTGCTCAACAAATGCTTTGGTAGTAGGCGATGCGCAAGAAGTTGCAAATGTCTATAGAAAAAGAGTATTTTCAAGAGGAAAAGGTGTAGTTGGTGTACCATACGGCTGGAGTACAGCTTACAAAGGTTAAAGGATTACCTATGAAAAAGTTTATATTATTTCTCTTTGGTACGGTTTTAATCAATGCCAGAGAATTCATAGGTAAAGTACCATTGGTAGAAAATGCCAGACAGGTTCATTTTTCGGGGAGTCATTTAAACTCCCCGGAACTTTTGCATAATATTTTATATTATCAAAACTGGGGCGAATTGTTTACATACCTACAGGTTCATTGGTTTAGAGTGCTTTTTGCAGCTATAACCGTAACTGTTTTGATAGTATTTGTTTTACACTATTTGGTTATAGGACCCAAGGTATTTTCCCATGAAGGAAGAAAATTTTATATATTTTCTTTTTTTAAAAGAGTTATACACTGGATAGCCGCTCTTGCTTTTGTCCTTATAGTTCCGACAGGATTTATGATGCTGTTTGGAAAATATCTTGGCGGTGGAGATTTGGTGCTTTATGCAAGATATCTCCACTCAATAGGTACGGTCATTTTTATAGTAGCGGTAATTCCAATGTTTTTGATGTGGTTAGTGCCGATGCTTCCTACATTTGATGATATTAAATGGTTATTTATTGCCGGCGGATATCTTACCAAAAAGAAAATGGAAGTACCCGCAGGCAAGTTTAATGCCGGTCAAAAAATGTGGTTTTGGTTGGCTACACTTGGCGGATTTGTTATGATATTAAGCGGTGCTGTTATGTATTTTCAAGACTTTGATATAGCTTTTGTAAAAAACATAGGTTTTGATCAGATAGATATAGACAGGATTGCGGCAATAGTGCATAACTTTCTCGGAATGGCTATAGCGGCTTTGTTTATCACTCATCTTTATATGTCTATTTTTGCTATCAAAGGCTCATTAGATAGCATGATAAGCGGATATAAAAGTGAAGATGAATTAAAACATTTGCATAGCTCGTTTTATAAAAAACTTATAGGTAAAAAATAAGTTTTTTAAAGTTTGTGTCATCTTAAATAATACCTCCTTAGCAAAAAAGGTGGCACAAACTTATATATGTACGAAAAAAAGTTGAAAAATTATATCTTTTAAAGGATATAAAGCAGTATGCAAAATATATCTGCATACAAAAAAAGTGAGAATGATATTTTTTTGTATTAAAATATGCTAAAATAGCATATTTGTCTCAATGCCAAAGTAAATTATATAAGGGAATGTTTATGGAGCCGATTTTTTTAACACAAGTTACAAAGATAAAAAACGGAAAAAAAATTGAAGTAGATGATAGCGTTATAAAAGAAGTCAAGATAGATATTGTTATTAACGATAAAAAGATAGTTTCTATGATGGCAGTACCTGTAGATATGCAAGAATTATCTGTCGGGTATATTATAGGAGAGAGTATTGTTGAAAGTGTAAATGATATATCTGATATAGATATAAAAACAGAAGATGAACAAAACTATAAAATACGGATAAAAGCAAAAACAAATAAACAGAATCTAAAGAAATTAAATAGCGAAAAAGTGATAGTTAGCGGTTGTGGTAAAGGTGAAAGTATGCATATATCAACCCAATCCATAGAAGCAAAAAAATTGACAACGGATTTTTCTGTAAATGCTGAATTATTATTTGAAGAAATGCAAACTTTTTATGGGCAGTGTCCTCTTTATGAAAAAACCGGATGTGTGCATACGGCCAAAATATATATAGATAAAAAAACTTATTTTGTAGGAGAGGATATTGCACAGCACAATACTATTGACAAGGCTGTAGGCAAAGCACTTTTGGCAGGCTATAACATAACAAATTCATTTTTGATGGTTAGTGGCAGATTGAGTTCTGAAATGGTGGCAAAAGCAGTAGTTCATCAAGTGCCCCTTTTGGCTTCAAGAACGGCATCAACTTGCAGAGGTGTTATGATAGCTAAGAAATTTGGTCTTACTTTGATTGGTTTTGTAAGAGTAAAAAGTATGAATATATATACAAGTCCTGACAGGATAATATTATGAATGTAGAAGAAATTATAAAAAGTACTCTAAATAGTGAAGGTAAATTGACTTGTGCAGATGCATATAAAGTTTCAGCCAAAACAAAAATACCAATAGGCAAGGTGGGTCAAAAAGCAAAAGATATGGGCATTAGAATTACCGACTGTGGTCTTGGACAGTTTGGAAAATTGGAAAAAGGTGAATATTCAAAAATGGTTTATGACAGGCTTAAACCCTATCTTAACGAAGACAATAAGGTAATTTGCAAAGTTGCCAGAAAGGCAGCCGCCGGAGTGGGGTTAAAAACCGTAAGAGGTACACTTGAAGTTAAAAATATAGATGTTACCTACTGTGAACTTGGCTGTTTTAAAGAGAAAAAAAGGACCAGGCTTTATGTAAAAACTAAAACATGGATGGAAAATCAAAAAAAAGATCTTCTTTTCGGCAAAGGAAAAACAGAAATATTGCTTGAGATACAAAGAACCGGCTCCATTGCAAAAGCGGCAGAGAATTTGGAAATGAATTATAAAAAGGCATGGTCGCATATAAAACTTCTTCAGCAAAATCTTGATGATGTATTGGTTGTTACACAAAAAGGCAACGGTAAAAACAGCGGAACAAAATTGACACCCAAGGCTATGGAGTATATTGAAAAATACAAACAACTACAAAAAGATATAGAAGAGTTTGCGAATGAGAGGTTTAAAGAATTGTTTTTAAAACCAAGAGGAGGCAAGGATTGAAAAAATTAGATATTTTATCATATAAAAATGCCTTAAATATTGCATTGGAAAATGCCGTAAAAGAGTTACCGCAGGAAGTTGTTTTTTTGAGTAACTCTTTAGGCGGAATTTTAAGTGAAGATATAACAGTCAAAAAAAATATTCCCTCGTTTGATAATTCTGCACTTGACGGATTTGCCTTTAATTACAAGGATAAAAACAATAAATTAAAGATAGTATCAGTTATATATGCAGGTGATAAGCCAAAAGAGATGCTAAAAGAAAATGAGTGCTATAAGATAATGACCGGGGCAAAAGTGCCAAATGATGCCGATACTGTTGTAGCAATAGAAGACTGTTTGGAAGTAACCGATACATACATTAAATTGCCGGCTTCCGTTAAAAAAGGAAATGCTCTTAGACTTAAAGGCGAAGAGTTAAAAAAAGGTGATCCTCTTTTTCGAAAAGGAGAAAAGATAACTTCATCTGTTATAGCTCTTTTGGCGGCTCAGGGAGTGCCTGCCGTCAAAGTTTACAAGAGATTGTCTATTGCGGTTGCATCAACCGGCAATGAGTTGAAAGAGCCTTGGGAAGAGGCAAGTGAAGATGAAATATACAATGCAAATTCATCAGCCGTTACAGCACTTTTAAATGAGTATGGATTTAAATCAGATTATGTTGGCTTGATTCCTGATAATCTGGATAAAACTGTTGAATTTGTTTCAAAGCTTAAAAATTATGATGTGATTATTACAACAGGCGGTATTAGCATGGGGGATGCTGACTTTTTAGAAGAAGCATTTTTAAAAAATGGTTTGAAAGAGTTTTTTCACGGAGTCAATATCAAGCCGGGTCGTCCTACAATGATGGGGAAAATGGGAAAAACTTTTGTTATGGCAATGCCGGGCAATCCTTTGACAACCATGCTTAATGTAATAGTACTTTGCATTTCAGTCCTGTTGAAACTTCAAGGCAATAAAAATTATAGTTTAAAAACTATCAAAGCAGTCAATAAAAAACAGTTTGGCTTCAAATGTAACAGAACAAATATAATTCTTGGTAGATTTGAAAATGGCAATTTTACAGTAACAAGAGATAATAAAATAGGATCAGGTATGCTGTTGCCCTTATATGAAAGCAATGCACTAATGCTGACAAAAGAGGGAGAAAGCGAAGTAAAAGAAGGTGATGAGATAGATATTATTTTATTAAAAAATTTTCAATAAAGAGGATTCAATGAAAAAAATTATTTTTATATTTGGTTTGATTGCGGTATTTGGATTTGCAAAAGAGAAAATTATCGTATTTCATGCAGGAAGTCTTAGTGTGCCTTTTGGTGAAATTGAAAAAGTCTTTGAAAAGAAGTATCCCGAGTATGATGTTGTTAGAGAAGCTGCCGGGAGCAGAGCATGTGCAAGAAAGATAACTGATATAAAAAAACCTGCTGATGTAATGCTCAGTGCCGATTATAAAGTTATAGACAATCTTTTGATGCCGAATTTTGCCAAGTTTGATGCTCATTTTGCAACAAATGAGATGGTTATAGCTTATACTGACAAATCCAAATATGCTGATAAAATCAATCAAAATAACTGGACTGATATACTCTTGAAAAAAGATGTAAAAGTGGGGCATTCAAATCCAAACTTGGATCCTTGCGGATACAGGAGTATGTTTGTTACCAAATTGGCTGAAATTTACTATAAAAAACCGGGTTTTTTTAAAAATCTTTTTGGATATACACAAAGTTATCAAAATGGCAAAGAAAAGAAAGATAAAGTAGTGGTAAGACCAAAAGAAACAGATCTATTGGGCCTTTTGGAGGCCGGAGCATACGACTATCTTTACATTTACAAATCAGTTGCCGTTCAACATGGATTGAAATATATAAATTTGCCTCCTCAAATCAGTTTAAAGAGTAAAAAGTATGCAAAATATTATGCTCAAGTATCTTTTAAAGTTACCGGTAAAAAACCGGGATCTTGGATAATCAAAAAAGGCGCACCTATGATATACGGTATAACCATAGTTCAAAACAAAAAATACAATTTACCCAAAAACAAAAAAGGTGCAATTAAATTTGTAAAATTTGTTTTAAGTAAAAAAGGACAGGATATAATGAAAAAAAACGGTCAGGGAGTAATAAATCCACCCGTTGTTACAGGTGATGAGAGTATATTGAAATAATGTTAAAAATTAAAAATCTTTTTATAAAAGAGGGCAGTTTTACTCTTGGAGAGCTCTCTTTCGAGGTTGCAACGAATTCATACTTTGTTATACTTGGAAAAACCGGAAGCGGAAAGACTATGCTGTTAGAATCTATCGCAGGATTAAAAGAAGGAGTAAGAGGGGAAATATATTGTGATGAAAAAAATATGACCAATCTTTCTCCTGAAGAAAGAAATTTCGGTTTTGTTTATCAGGACTTTATGCTGTTTTCAAACATGAGTGTAGAGAAAAATATCAAATTTAGTACAAGATTTAAAAAGATAGAAAAATCGGACGAACTTTTTAAAGATTTGATCAGTTTTTTACATATAAAAGAGCTTTTAAAAAGAGATGTAAAACATTTAAGCGGCGGAGAAAAACAAAGAGTTGCCATAGCAAGAGCAATTTATTCAAGACCGAAGCTTTTGCTTCTTGATGAGCCTTTGAGTGCAGTTGATCCCAATTTGAGAAGCTCAATTATGAAGCTTTTAAAAAATATAACAAAAAGATATGATACTACTATCGTCCATGTTACTCATAATTTTAAAGAAGCTTCATTCCTGGCTGATAATATTGCAATAATGCTTGATGGAAAGATATTGCAAATAGGAAAAGCAAATGATGTTTTAAATAAACCAAAAAGCATAGATGTTGCAAAGTTTCTTGGATTTAAAAATATTTTTAAAGGTTCGTTTTTTGATTTTGAAGATGAAAGAAAAGATAGTTATTTTAGTGTAGATCCAAACAGAATTCTTTTTTCCTATGAAAAAAACGATAAGTATTTTTGCTATAAAAGCAAGATTGAAAGTATACTTGATATAACAGACCATTATAAAGTTTTTGCAAAAGTAAAAAAGAGGGTGGTTTTTGCAAAAGTTCCTAAAAATATGTTTGATAAGCTTGAACTTAAAGAGACAAAAGAGTGTATGTTGTGTATTGATGAAAAAGATATACGGATAATTTAGGCAAACAAAAAGCAGGATGAAAATTATTGGAATTTATTTTCGATAAAAGGGATAATTAAGATGAAAAATTTAAAAGATAAGCAGTTTTTATCGGTTTTTGTATTTTTGGGTAGTTTGATAATTTTATTTTTAACAATACCTTTGATAAAACTTTTTGGCAGTGTAGGTTTGATTAGCATGGCTAAAACTATAATTCAGGCTGAAGTTTATAACAGTATATTTTTAACATTAAAAGTGGCATTTTACGGAGTTGTCTTTGTTTTAATAACAGGAATCCCTTTGGCTTATTTGCTTGCAAAGTATGATTTTTTTGGTAAATCTCTTTTGGAATCTCTTTTGGATATTCCGGTAATGGTTCCTCATACTGCGGCCGGTATTGCACTTTTGATAGCTTATGGAAACGGATATATGCAAAGATTTTTATCTTTTTTGCATCTTGATTTTATAGATGCAACTACCGGTATCATGAGTGCTATGATGTTTTTATCAGCTCCTTTTTTGATAAACGGAGCAAAAGAGGGTTTTAGAAAAATTGATGAAAGATATGAAAATGTGGCAAGAACTTTGGGGGCCGGTAGATTTGAAGCTTTTTTTGCCGTTATATTGCCTATGGCAAAAAGTGATATTATAAATGGTGCATTGATGATGTGGAGCAGAGCTTTGGGAGAGTTCGGAGCAGTTGTTATCATTGCATATCATCCGATGGTGGCACCGGTTTTGATATATGACAGATTTAATAATTATGGTTTAAAGTTTTCAGCTCCGGTCGCTGCTGATATGATAATCATATCTGTTGTGATATTTTTAACCGTAAGAGCAATAAACAATAAAAAATATGGTAGTAGGTAAAGAAAATTTAAATAAAATATACAGTATAATTCAAATTATAAAATTATAAATGGGGGGTATGTGATCCTGGTGGACACCGCGGGCTTCAAACCCGTTTGTTCGTGCTGGTGTCAGTTGCGAAGGGAGGTTCGATTCCTCCACCCTCTCGCCAATAAAGTTAAATAAATTTTACTTTATTTTAAATAAAAAAGATGTAAAATTTCGATTATGCTGTAATTGCCTAAGGTTTAGGTTCACATGAATAAGGCATTTTTGCAACTGTATCTACTTATTCAACTGCTTTTTTACAGTAAATAATTTATAACTACTTTTCTGGTTGTTAAAATTTTAATAGGAGAAAATTATGAAGATAGATTGCTGTGATTTGGCTTGTCCCGAGCCGGTTTTAAGAACTAAAAAAGCTCTGGAAGAACTTGAAAATAACTCTATATTGGAAGTTGTGGTAAACTCGGTTTCAAGTATAGAAAATATAAAAAGATTTGCTTCAAAACAGGGCTATGAAAGCAGGGTGGAAGAAGGCTTAAACGGTAAAAGTACCGTAATTATCATAAAAGGATATGAGTGTGCTATAATACCTGCAAAAGAAGAGAATTTTTTAAATAAAACTGTTTTTGTAAAAAGTGACAAGATAGGAGCGGGAGAACTTGGAAAAACTTTAATGAAAAGTTTTTTAAAGACTATATTGGAATTTAAAACACTACCTAAAAATATAGTATTTGTAAATGAAGGAGTTTTTTTAACAACAAAAGAGGAAAATTCAGATCTTATCGAAAACTTAAAAAAGCTTGAAAAAAAAGGGGTTAAGATATATAGTTGCGGACTTTGTCTAAACTTTTATAAAATTCCGACTAATGATCTTAAAGTAGGTGAAATAGGAAATGCTTATGACAGTGTGGATATGCTTTTGCATAGTGATACTGTAACACTATAAAGATATTTTTAGATCTTATCAATCGGGTTCAAAGCAGTGATAAGGTATTGAATTTTTAGGAGAAAAGATGAGGATGAATAACAAACATAAACTAACAAAGTTTGTTAAAGCAGCAGGTTGAGCAGCCAAATTGGCTCCGGAGGAGTTATCACATGCGATTGGCAATTTAACTTGCGAAAATGAAAATTTGCTAACAAAACTTGACTGCAATGAAGATGCGGCAGTATATAAAATTGATAATGAAAAAGCAATAGTTCAAACAGTTGATATTATTACACCTGTGGTTGATGATCCCTATTTTTTTGGTCAAATTGCGGCTGCAAATTCTTTAAGTGATATATTTGCAATGGGTGCGGAAGTATTAACTGCTATGAATGTAGTGGGATTTGATGGGTGTAATCATTCAAAAGAAGTTTTAGCTCTTATGCTTCAAGGTGCCAAAAGCAAACTTGATGAGTGTGGTGGTGTGTTGGTTGGAGGTCATACTATCGAAACACCCGAGATGCTTTACGGGCTTAGTGTTACCGGCATAATACATCCTGATAAAATTTATCAAAACAATACACTTAGAATCGGGGATGTTATAGTGCTGACAAAACCTTTGGGGCTTGGAATACTCACAACTGCATTAAAAGCCGATATGATTGATGATAAACTGATAAGATATATAACAAGCTTGTTAGCCCAGCTTAATTATAAAGCTTCTATTGTTATGAAAAGATTTAATGTCAGTGCATGTACTGATGTAACGGGATTTGGTCTTTTGGGACATATGCTTGAAATGATTTCTGATGAGATAAGTATAAAGATTGACAGACAAAACATACCTATAATTGATGGGGCTTTGGATATGGCAAATATGGGTATCATACCGGCAGGAACATATGCCAATAAAAGTTATGTTGGCAAAAAAGTAGATTTTGCAAATGAATGTGAGAGTGATATTTTACTTTTTGATGCACAAACTTCAGGAGGGCTTTTGATAGCAGTCAGTGAAAGTGATGTTAATGATTTGTTGAGAGATTTAAAAAACGAAGGTTATGAAAACAGTGAAGTTATAGCCAAAGTTGTTCAAAAAGATAAAAAACCTTTAGTGGTGTACTGATATGATAGAGATACCTAATTTTAAAAATATAGATATAAAAAATATAGTTTTTGACTATAACGGTACTTTGGCAAAGGATGGATATTTAAGTAATGAAACCAAAGAACTATTGCATACGATATGTGGAAAATACTCTGTCTATGTTGTCACGGCAGATACTTTTGGTACCGTAAAAGAGCAATTAAAAGAGTTTGATTTAAAGATAAAAGTATTAACAAGCAAAGATCATACAAAAGAGAAAGGTGATTTTATAAAGAGCTTGGATAAAAATGTAACTGCATCCGTAGGAAACGGAAACAATGACAAAACAATGCTTGAATTTTCAGTACTTTCTATCGCTATTGCAGGAAACGAGGGATGTTCAAAAGATACACTTTTGGCAAGTGATATTGTTTGCAACAATATAAATGATGCTATAGAGTTGTTTTTATATCCTAAGAGAATAATCGCGACCCTTAGAAAATAATCAGTCTCTTATTTGCCAAATTTTTTTAGCAATTCATCTTTTCTTAGTGGTTTGCTAAAGTAAAAACCTTGTCCGTAGTCTATACCCATATGTTCAAGAGCAGACTCTTGGTCTTTTGTTTCAATTCCTTCTGCAACCGTATTGTATCCGAAGTTGTCACTTATAGACTTTATAGTTTTTATCATTCCGGCTTCCTTGTCCCCGTTAAACATTATATCTATGAAGCTTTTATCTATTTTTATATTATCTATGGGTAGTTGTACAAGATAGTTTAATGACGAATATCCTGTGCCAAAGTCATCAAGACAAAATATAAATCCTAATTTTTTTATCTCTTTAAGTAGTTTTATATTTTCTTCTACATTTCTCATAAGAGCAGTTTCTGTTATCTCTAAAGCAAAATTACAGGATGATACTTTTTCCTTATCCATTGCTTCTTGAAAATCATGTAATATTTTTGGATTGTTTAACTGTGCTATTGATACATTGATGGATATATGTTCTAAATTAGCCATGTATTTTTTAAGCTGTTTAAAATCTTTGCAACTTTGGGAAAACGCAAACAATCCTATATCATATATCAAGTTTAGATTTTCTGCAATCGGTATAAAAATATTTGGCGGCATATTGCCTAATTTTTTATTATTCCATCTTAAAAGTGCTTCAAGACCCAATATTTTTTTAGATTGTAAAGAGTATTTTGGTTGGTAAACTACATAAAATTCATCATTTTCAAGTGCATTTGCCAATTCACGCTCTATATCTATTTGTCTTTGTAATTCCTGAGAAAAATGTTCATTGTAGAATTTATATCCGTTTTTACCGTTTACTTTTGAACTGTACATTGCAATATCTGCATTTTTCAATATTGTCTGCAAGTCATTGCCGTCTTCCGGATATATAGAGATGCCTATACTTGCACTTGTGCTTATTTTTTGATTTTCGATAGTTACAGGTTTTTGTATTAAATTTATAATTCTTTTTGCAATATGATAAATATTGTCTTTTGTGGTATTTTTCGTAATAACTATGACGAATTCATCGCCTCCAAATCTGTATATTTTATCTTCTTTATCCATGTTGTGTATAAGTCTGTCACTTATATATTTTAAAAACAAATCACCTGTATCGTGTCCTAATGTATCATTGATGGTTTTAAAGTTATCAAGATCCAAAAACAGCAGGGCTATTTTTGTACCGTTTTGCTTTGCATGCTCTATAGTCTGTTTTATTTCATATTCCATTGCCCTTCTGTTTTTAAGTGATGTAAGCTGATCATGAGTTGCTAAAAAAGCTACTTTTTTTTCTTGCTCTATATAGTCGGTTATATTTAATTTTACAGCAAGATATCCTATGAGTTTTTTACCTTGATGCATTGGGACAATGGATGCTCTTTCATAAAATATTTTTCCATTTTTATCTTTGTTGATAAATTCTCCGCTCCATTTTTCTCCTTTATCAAGCTTTTTGTTTATAGTATCGTAAAATTCCTGCGGAAGCAGTCCTGATTTTAGTATTTTTGGATTTTTTCCTAAAACCTCTTCTTTTTTGTAGCCGGTATTTCTTATAAAAGCATCATTTACATATGTTATATTTCTATCTTTATCGGTCATAATTACCGTATTGTCCGAATTGTCAACTGCATATACAAAAGATATGAGTTTTTTGGTATTTTTAAAAAACAGACTATGTTTGTATATAAAAAGTATCAGTAACAACAGTGAAATTATCAGTAAAATAAATATATGATTTTTTAAACTTTTTAAATAATTGTAGAAAAAACTGTCTATATACAGATTGACACTGTTGAGATTTGTTTGCAATCTGATATGTTTTAATTCTTTTGCCAAAGAGTTGATAGTGTATATATTTGAAATTGTGATTTTTATATCATTACATATATATTGTATATCTTTTGGAGCTAATTTGCAAGAGTTGTTTAATTGTTTGATACTTTTTTCTATATCTTTTTTGTTTAGATTTATGCCTATAAAAAGTTTTGCCAAATTAAATGTAGCTGTTTGTATATATCTGTATCTGTTGGTATTTATATTTGTAATCGTATCAAATATATATATCATAGAACTTGTTGTCATAGCATTATATGACTTGTATCTTTCAATCAGATTGGCTTTTTTGTGAAATTTCTGATTTAATTCGTCTATGGCATGTAAAATAGTGCGATTTTTTGAAAACAAACTCTCTTTTTTTAAAATTGAAATCTTTGTTTCAAACTCTTTTTCAAGATTTGCAATATCATCATAATTGATAAAGGTCAATTTTTTTGATAAAAATATATCAAAATTATTATTGATAATAAAAAGTCTGTTTATTGTTTTTGTATATCTGTTGTATATACTAAAAGTTTCTTTAAATTGCAGAGCTTTATAAAAAAGTATGGCTACAAAAGCAATAAGGATAAAAAAAAGTATAAAAGCAGGCTCTTTGATATATGTTTTAAATTTATCTATTTTCATTGTTTTGGCAATTTTCCCGTTAGTGAAATTAAAAATGCAATGATTTTATTTATATCATCCTGTTTTGCTTTTTTACCCAATTGGTAACTTATCATAAATTTGACCATATCACTTAGTTTGGTATATCTTCCGTCGTACAAATATGGTGCAGTAAGTGAAATATTTCTTAAAGTCGGAACTTTAAAAAAGTATTTGTCAAGCTTATTGTGAGTTACTTCATATCTACCGAGACTTTTGCTTTTGGCTTCTTTAAAAACCCCGAATTTTGCATATAAGTTTCCGCCTATATTGATACCGTTATGACAGGATATGCACCCTTTGCTTTTAAAAAGTTCATAACCCTCTTTTTGTATTTTTGTGATGGCATTTTTATCCCCTCTTAAATATTTGTCAAAAGGAGCATTCGGGGTAATAAGTGTTTTTTCATATTCGGCAATTGCATCAGTTATGTTTTCTTTTGTTATTCCGTTTTTATAGATAGCATCAAACTCTTTTTTATAAGAACTCTTTTTAAGAGTTTTTATAAGATTGGGAAAATTATTGCCCATTTCCACAGGGTTTTCTATGGGAGATGCGGCTTGTTCTTGTAAATCTTTTGCTCTTCCGTTCCAAAATTGAACAAAATTGTATCTTGAATTTAAAACAGTAGGAGAATTTATATTGCCTGATTGGTTATTTATGCCTATGGAAAACTGTCTGTTATCATCTCCCCCGTCACTTAGTATATGACAATTTACACATGCAACAGTATTGTTTTTTGAAAGTATGGTGTCAAAAAAGAGTTTTTTGCCAAGAGTTGCTTTTTGTGGATTTATGTCAGTAACTTTTAAAGGAATGGGAGTTATATCATTTGCCATAAGAAAAGATAGAGTAAAAAACAGCATAAAACATTTTTTAAGCATATTGATATAATTATCCTTTTTTTTAGGGTACCTCCAATAACCTATATAGAGCCCATAGCTTTGTCAGTTTGTTTATAGACAAGGCTCAACGACAAAGGCGATGCCAAAGCATCGTTGAGGAGTTGTAACGAAGTATATAGGCAAACTGACAAAGCCCGAAGGGAAGGTATATAAGGCACAACCTTTCGTAAAATAAATTCTTGAATTACCTACGGGTAGTCCTGCAAATTTCTTTTACAAAATTTTATGCCTCATCTGCCTTCTATGGACTGTATAGGTTATTGGAGATACCCTTAAATTATTACTATAAAATTATATCATATTTTTTAAAATTTTTAATATGTTAATATTATTTTTCCACTGTATCCTGCTTTTTGTATGGCATTTAATATAGCATTTTTCGTAACTTTGCTATCATTGTAGATAACTTTAGCTTTTTGGGTATTTAATCTCACTTTTGCTTTTATGATTCCTTTTGTATTTTTCAAACTCTTTTTAATAGCAGTTGTACAAAGAGGACATGTCATGCCTTCTATCTTTATAACAACAGTTTTTGTTTGTGCAAACAGCATAGTTGTCAGCACCAAAGCCGATACAATTTTTTTCATAATAACTCCAATACATATCCTATCCAATACGGATATGAAATCATAAATCCGACAAAAAAAGTTCCAAGCAATAGATAAATTTTATAATTTTTACATAGTGGCGTACTGCAAAGCAGTACATTTTTTCTTTTTTTTTGCATAATCATACCACAAATATATCATAAGCAATATTGCTAATAGAGTAAAATATATTTTATAAGGAGCAAAAATTTGTAAAAATGTTAGTGATCCCATACTAACACCAAAGAGTAAAAACAAAAGAGGTGCCAAACAACAACTGCTCGCAAGAATAGCTGAAATCAGCGAACCTACAATAACAGTATAAAACTTTTTATCATTATTGTTTTCTAACTCACATTCATAACCTTTTACTAACGATATAACTGTTAGCTCTTTTGTTTTGGTTTTGACTTGGTAGTAAATTCCTTGATTTTTTGCAAATCTTTTTATATTTTCAACACTTGAGAGAGAATTTAATTCAATGTCAAGTATGCCTTCATTTCCAAGCTCTTCCCAAGCCTCTTTTGTTTTTAAAACAGGCATGGGACAGGCAAGATTTTTGCAATCTACTTTTATAATCATAGTGCTTGCGAAGTAAATCTATAACTAAAGCTTTTGGGCATATAGTAGTTTAAAACTTCATCATACACTTCCGCATAAGGATATCCAAGCATATTTAAAGGATACTGAATAGGCTTTGGAAAGAGTGTAAAATCTCTTCCCCAATTAAAACCAACCCAATTCATTTCCCACGAATGAAGGTATTTTTCTTTTAATTTTTGAACTTTCGCATTGTTAAATTTCAAATTTTCAACAAGTTCGAGTTTTGTAATATCTGCCGGGTCTGAAGGTATCCAGCCAATTCCGGGTATATAGTATTCTACTCTACAGTGCTGCCATGTCGTAATATCGGCAAAACCGTTTTTGTCAGCTTTTCCAAGTGCTTTTGAAAAATGAGACAAACCAAGTCTTATACCAAAAACTTCGCGTGAAGGGATACCGGCTGATCGCAAAAGTGCTACAAAAAGTGAGCTTATATCGGTACATTTTCCGCCAAAATATCCACTATCTATCATTTTGCCTGCATTGCCGGTACCGCATCCTATAACTTTCGGATCTCTGAAAGTTACCCGTGTTACCCAGTCATATATAGCTTTAACTTTTTCAAATCTGTCGTTTATGCCGTTTGTCAACTCTTTTGCTTTGTCTGCAATTTTACCATTTGTCGGTATATGATATGTTGGTTGCAAAAAAAGTTTTATATCGTTTGGCACGGGCAGATTTAGTTTGCTTGCTTTTTCTATAAGTTGTGGATTTACACTTCTGTATTTTGTTTCAATTTCCATTTCCAAATGTAATATTTTCTTTTTACTGCTTTTTCTCCATTTTGTATACAATACTTTGGCATCGTATGGATTTTTACAATTTATATCAAATGAGTTATAATTGCCACGAAAGTTTAAAAACTTTACTTTTTGAAATTCTGCATTAAAAGGTAGCGGATTCCACAATCTTGCAGGAAAATCTTTTTCATCATATTTAAGATCGAAATCTTGTATAACTTTGAATTTTCTAAAATCACCTTCATTTGCCAATAAAAAAGTTGGTGATATTGCCAGTATGCCCGTCCCAATAGCACTATTTTTTAAAAAAATTCTTCTTTTCATATTGTTTATCCTTGATAATTTTATTGCAAAAAAATCAAGACAATAAATGTTGCATGAAGGGGTTATGAAGTTAGCAATATTTATGTCAGCCCAACCCTTGGGCAATTTGCTGATAAAATTATAGTAAAAAAAAGTTATATATGGCTTAAAAGTTTACTATAGACATCCTTTAGTTATTTTAAGACAAATATGATATAATCTTGTCTGATTTTTGGGCAGATGGGAGAGCTGGTTTAATCCAGTCGCCTGGAACGCGGCCGTAGGGAAACCTACCGGGGGTTCGAATCCCCCTCTGCCCGCCATACTGTCTTGCATTTTGGATGCTTAAAGGTTTGTTTTATTTTTCGCTTTCTTCTATCGGTAAAAATCTGTATTCTACCGGATTAAAATACTCAAGAGCCCCATCTTCTATATGATAATACCATCCTTGTATAAATAATTTATTATCATTGACCCTGTTTGTTACAACGGGATATGTTAAGAGATTTTTCATTTGCTCGACAACATTGAATTTTTCAGTAGCACTTAAAAGTTTTTCCTTATTGCCGTTTCCAACAAGATTAAGAGCTTGATTTTTTGCACTTTCTCCAAAACGCAACCATTTCTTGAGATGAATTTCTTCATTATTATCCGGTATGTCTTCATAAAGTGCTTTACATGCCCCACAGTGAGTATGCCCGCATATAATGATATTTTCAACTTTTAAGTGTACCAAAGCATATTCTATGACCGCCGGTGTAGCTGAACATTCACAATCCGGATCAAAAGGTGGAACGAAATTTCCTATATTTCTTGTTACAAAAAGATCTCCCGGTCTTGTCATGGTTAAAAGATTTGGTATAATTCTTGAATCACTACAAGATATAAAAAGTGTTTTCGGGCTTTGTCCTTTTGTTACTAAATCCTTAAAAAGATGGATATATTTTTTTTTATATTCATCTTTAAATCTTTGATGGCTTTTTACAAGAGTGCTGATACTCATAATATACCCTTTTTTGCTTGGTTTTGTTCTGTTTTGATAAGTTCTTTTACTCCGTTATACATATCCGTTACGGCCTCAACTTCTGTTATTCCCAGGCGACGACGATTGCTGATATCGTATATTGCATCTTTGCTATCGGAATGTTCGCCATGTATTCCTCTGATTTGCAAATGGTGTTTGTCTGTTATCGTTTTTAGTGTATCAATATCTTTGGATAAATTTGGCAATGCTATATGAACACTTGCTCTCATGGCTGTCCCGAGATTTGTAGGACATGAAGTGATGTATCCTAAATGTTTACTGTAAGAAAATGGAACTTTATCCTGTATATGGTTTATGGCATTTACCAATCGAGCAAATACCTCTTTGATATCTCCGCCTTTTTGCATTGAGATGATACGAAGCTGATCTTCTTCATTAACCCATACAAGAAAAGTTTTATCGTTATTGTGAAAAATACCTCTGCCTGAGGGCCAGTCTCTGTTAAGACCCGCAGCATCTAAAAAACGATCCCCTTCTTTAAATAAAAAATGATCTTTTATAAGTTGCATTTGTATCTGTTTTGACATACCCAAAAGCGGATAGTAACGACCTGATAGTTCACCTTGTAAGGTGCTAAGTGCCTTTATGACTTTGCTTTCGACTTCATCTCTTTGTTTTTTTGATATAGCAGGCCCCAAAGGCATTTTATCTATATTTCGTCCTACTCTTATCCTTGTAGATATGATATATTTTCCTTCCGGATCCGGATTTGGAGCATTTAAAATATCGGGATTTAGATTGCTTTTGTGCATATCCTCTTTTTTAAAACCGTGATATTCTTTGATAATAGGATCAAACAAAGGAGCAAAAAGATCATAAGATTCTTTATCTCCGGCATATACTCCTATGCTGCTGTCCGGATTTACTACTCCGGAATTTATGGCTTTTTGAAGAGTAAAACCGTTGGATGTTTTTTTATCTTTTAGCCCTTCATAAACTTCTTTTGTCAAATATTTGCAAAGTAGTGATTTGCAATTTTTTGGGAAATTTGGATAACTCATTTTGACTCCTTTTTATTATATGGTAGATTTGTATCTATTTTTCTGTTTTGAGTTTGTTTTAAAGTTTTGTTATAAATATTGCATATATGTCTGTACACATACCATTTTAATATTTCATATGTTGTATAATTTATCTCGGTTTGGTCATTTGGAGTAGAAAAAGATCTTATTTTTGATAAAATGATACCTGATACAATTTGCAAAAATATAAATATAAACAAAGATAGCAGGATATCATCATATTTATACCAAAAATATATACAAAAAATTGCCGGTAGAGTTAAAAAAAGCAAGGTTAACGATAAAGCAAAAAATATACATTTGTTGCTTAGCTTTGGCAAAATCTCAATAGGGGGAATGTCTTTCAAAATTTATACCTATTTTAAGTTTATAAAATTAAGCGGAATTTGCAAATCCTTCTCTTTTACGGCCTTAATGCAAGTTTGCAAATCATTTATAGATTTTGCCGTAACTCTTACAATGTCTCCTCTTATAGATGGTTGAACTTTCAATTTGAGTGATTTTATCTCTTTTACGATAGTTTTGGCTTCATCACTTGATATGGTATCAACAATAAAAATATAAACTTTTATATTTCCGCCGCTTGCATTTTCTCTTTTTGTTTCTCGTAAAGCTTTTGGAGATAAGCCTCGTTTGATAGCTTTTGATAACAATATATCTTTCATAGCATCAGCTTTGTTATCACTTGAAGCTAACAAAGTTATGAGTTTGTTTTTATCGTTATAATCTATCTCAGCCGTCAAGCCTTTAAAGTCATATCTGTTTGCTATCTCTTTTTTTGCCTGCTCTATCGCATTTTTAAGCTCTTGCGTATCTATTTGTGCACTTATATCAAAGCTGTGTTCTTTTGCCATTTTTATTCCTTTAAAAATTGTTCTATATTTTCTGCTATTTTTGTTATCAATATTTTTCTGGCCTCTAAACCGGCCCAAGCTATATGAGGAGTTATAATAAGTCTATCTTTGTTCTTTATATTTAAAAGAGGTGAGTTTTTTTCGATTGGCTCTTTTTTGCAAACATCTAAACCGGCATATATATCTTTTTTATCCAATATTTCTGCTAAATCATTTTCATTTATAATTCCGCCTCTGCCTAAATTGAGTATAATTGCACCTTCCTTCATCATAGATAATTCATTTTTTCTTATAAGATTGTCCGTATTTTTATTTAGAGGGGCATGAATAGAGATAATATCGCTTGTTTTTAACAATTCTTCAAGCGATACATTTTTATAATTTTTATCCTGATTTTTGCCGCTTGTAGAATAATATATAATATTTGCACCAAAACACTTTGCAATTTTGGCTACTTCTTTTCCGATATTTCCAAGTCCTATAATACCCCATTTTTTACCGGAAATTTCCCAGTAAGGTTTATCAAGATTTGTAAATATTTCACTTTCACACCATTTTTTATCTTTTACCAAATTATCATAAAATTTTGTTTTACCCAAAAGATAAAAAAGCAGTGTAAATGTATGTTGGGCAACTGATTTGGTAGAATAATCGGTAACATTTTTTACTGTAATTCCCTTTTGCTTGGCATATTCTAAATTTATATTGTTCATACCCGTAGCTGCTATACACACAAGTTTTAAATTTTTTGCATTATCTATAACATTTTTATCAATAACAACTTTATTTGTTATGATTATATCAGAATGTTTTACTCTTTGTATGACTTCTTTTTCATTGCGGGTCGTATCATAACTGACAAAGTTTCCAAATTTATTAAAAATATCTAAAGAGAGGTCATTTCCTACTGTTTTGGCATCTAAAAAAACTATATTCATTTTTTACCTTTTGTTTTAAGGGTTATTTTTTTGACTTTTTCTTTTTTTTCTTATTTTTTTTCTTGGAAAATGTATTTTTTTCTTTTTTCTTTTTATCCTTGTTTTTTATATTTGTATCTATAACTTCTACACTTTGTATTTTGGGAAGAGCATATTTTTCATTCATAAGATGAAGTATTTGTTTTAATTGTTCATCTCTGGTAGCAAATATCTCTTCAAGCTCTTTTTTTGATTGTTCAAGTATATGCAGTTTTTCATTTATAAGTTTTGCATTTTCATCTTCAATTTTTTTTATCTTTGTTTTTAATTCATTTACCTCGTTTTCTAAAAAAGATATATATTTTTCATTGGTTGTTTTAGTTGAGTTTCTGGTTTTAGGCATACTTCTTATATCATCTTCTACAACTACATACTTAAGCCCGTTTTCATTGACGGTTTTCAATTTTCCTCTTCTGACTCTGTTATATATGGCTTCCTTGGTTATGCCAAAAAATTTGGCTGCTTCACTAACGGTTAGTTTTTTCATTTTAAAATCTCCTTTTTGTCGGAAATAAATTCCGGCAAAAATTCCTATCACTAAAGCTACGCCTGTCGGCGAGAGAAACAATCATGATTTTTATTTTTGTTTGTGTTTTTTTGATACATGATTGTTTCATTTTAATTCTCTAATGTTTTCAATGATTGTTTTTGCCTGTTTCATTGAAGATTCTATGTCTCCATAAACCAAAGCAACAGCCATTCTTCTGCCCTTGTGAGATTCAGGTTTGCCAAAAACTCTAACAAAACTGTTTGTGCTAAAAGCATCATCAGGTAATTCAAAAGTGGGTCTTACACTCTCAATACGGCTCTTGTATGCAGCACTAACACCGCTACCGTATGTTATAAAATCAAGAGGCAGTCCGAGGATTGCTCTGATATGCAAAGCAAATTCACTTTGACTTTGTGTTATCATCGTTACCATGCCGGTATCATGTGGTCTGGGGCTTACTTCGCTAAAGTAAACTTCATCGCCTTTTATGAACATTTCAACACCAAAGATACCTCTTCCTCCAAGTCCGTCCGTAACTTTTTTGGCTATATCTTTTGCTCTGTTTTTAGCAATTTCACTCATTTGCATTGGCTGCCAGGAAAATATATAATCCCCATCTTTTTGTATATGGCCTATAGGTTCGCAAAAAACAGTCTCTTTTTCATTTCTTACTGTCAATAATGTTATCTCATAGTCAAATTCAATAAATTCCTCTACTATAAGCTCACTTGCATCCCCTCTTGCTTCTTTTGCCATTTCCCAGGAGTTTTTCAAGTCTTCCGTGCTTTTTGCTACGCTTTGACCATGACCGCTTGAACTCATTACGGGCTTTATGACACAGGGATATCCAATCTTGTTTGCCGCATTAGTTAACTCTTCAAAACTTTTTACAAATTGGTAAGCACTTGTTTTAAGACCAAGCTCAACTGCTGCAAATTCTCTGATATTTTTTCTATTCATGGTTTTGTTTACTGCTTCAGCATTCGGTATAACAAAAAACCCCTCTTTTTCAGCCTTAAACAATGCTTCTATACTGATTGCCTCAATCTCCGGCAAAATAAAATCAGGTTTTTCTCTTTTTATTATCTCAAGTACTTCATTTTCATTTTTCATATCAATGACATAACTTTTGTTAGCTATCAAGTGAGCAGGAGCATTTGGATATCTATCCACTGCTATCACTTCTACACCCAGTCTGTTAGCCTCTATGGCTACCTCTTTGCCGAGTTCTCCGCTTCCGAGAAGCAGTACTTTTATACTGTTGCTTTTTAGTGGTGTTGTTAGTATCATAATCATCCTTGGTTAGTTGTTTGTTATCATATGATACTAAAATAGAGCTAAAGATTAATTAAATTTTTTAAATCAAGGATAAAATAATTTAGTTATGATAATTTTTTGTGTTGTCAATAAATACTTAATTAATTAAAACTTACTTTGGGTTGGGTATTGGATAAATATGAAGAAAAAAAGGGATCAAATGATCCCTTTTAGCGTGTGATTAGAGTCTTGACTCATATCGTCTTAGCATATAGAGTTTTTTGAGCATTTTCTTTTTAGCAGCAATTTTTTGCTTTTTACGCTTTTCAGTTTTTGTCTCATAATACTTTCTTGCTCTAGCTTCTGTAACTATCAAGTTACGATCTATTTGCTTTTTGAATTTTCTATATGCTTCTTCAAAAGAGTCTCTAGGTCCTACTTTTATACCTGGCACCTAACATCACCACCTTTCTTAATTTTTTAGAGGCGTATTATATCTAAAAAAACAGTTTTTTCAAAATTTAGGCATCTGACCAGATACTTATAAGTACAATTTGGGTATGATATCGTTATTATGAAAAACATTTTTTTTATTTTGATTGTATTGTTTTTTTCTGCATGTGAGGATAATTCTCTTTTTATAAAATTTTTTGATAAAAAACATACTCCTATAAAGACCGGAGTATTATCCTTTAAAACTGACAATTATTATCTTCTGGATAAAGTGGAAAGAAGTTTTAGAAAATTCGGATACAAAACGGTAAAAAAAAGCAGATACCATATTGTTTTAACTTCGCACTATGTTATAAGTTGTAAAAATCCGGTTGTACATGCTTTGGGGGCCGATTTTAACGGATATATAAGACTTTCGATGGAAGATAGAAACAAAGAGATATATAGAATTCAAAAAGATTTTAAAACAAAAGTAACTAACACTATGATAGATGAAATTGTAAAAAGAATGATAAAAGATATGAAAATGAGTCCATCAAAAAAAGATGGACTCAAAAGTTTTTAAAGTGCCGCTTTTGCAGTTTCAACAACTTTTGCAAAAGCATCCGCATCATTTACTGCTAAATCTGCCAAGATTTTTCTATCCAATTTTATGTTTGCTTTATTTAATGCATTTATAAATTTTGAATAACTGATTCCGTTTAGTCTGCATGCCGCATTTATTCTTGTTATCCAGAGTCTTCTAAAGTCTCTCTTTTTTCTTTTTCTATCGCGGTAAGCATATACCAAGCTTCTTTCTAATTGCTCTTTTGCTTTTCTAAAATGTTTTCTTCTACCGCTGTAGAAACCTCTTGCAAGTTTAAGAAGTTTTTTATGTCTTCTTCTTCTGAGTGTTCCTGTTTTTACTCTCATATTGTGTCTCCTTGACCTTTTTTGTTTTGGTGTCGCTTTTAGCGAACTTGCCCTTTTGCTTTTTCGGCTTTAAGGGGGAATTAAACTTAACGGTTTAAACCATTAAGTAAACTTTGGCTTAACTTTGAATCATAAGATTTACAGCTTTGATATCAGCTTTGTCCACATGCTTGGGACTTCTTAAAAGTCTTTTTCTCTTGGGACTTTTTTTTGTAAGGATATGACTTCTAAAAGCACTACCTCTTTTGATACCGTTTTTACTTCTTTTGAAGCGTTTTGCTGCACCTCTTAAAGTCTTCATCTTTGGCATTTTGGCTCCTTTAAAAATTCTTAGCTTGTTGCCGACACTTGGCAATTAAGTGCTAAGTACCAAGTCATACGGATATGTTTTGGCACTTAGCACTTCTAAGGTTAGCTAATGAAAATTAATTCTCTTTTTTTGGAAAAGTCAGCATATTGACATATCTGCCATCTCTACTTGGAAGAGCATCTCTGTCTGCTATATCTTTTACCATTTCCCAGACACGGTTTAGTACTTCAACTCCGCCTTCGGGGTTTTGCATTTCTCGTCCTCTTAAAAATACCCTGAACTTAACATGTTTTCCGGCTTTTAAAAATTCTCTGGCATGCTTTACTTTGTAGTTTATATCATTTTGTGCTATTTTAACAGAAAGTTTTATCTCTTTCACTTCTATAACTTTTTGTTTTTTCCTAGCCTCTTTTTTCTTTTTTTCCTGTTGATATTTAAACTTGCCATAGTCCATAACTTTGCAAACAGGAGGTTTGCCGTCAGGTGCTATAAGAACAAGATCAAGCCCTTGCTCATTGGCAATATCCAAAGCTTCTTTAGAAGATATGATACCGTACTGTGTTCCATCATCACCTATACATCTGACTTCAGGAAACCTGATATCACTATTCATTACTACATCTTTATCCTTACTCAAAAGATAACTCCATCCATTTTCTCCTTTATGAAATCTTTAAACTCTTCCAAACTCATATGAGAGCGTTTTCTCTCTCTTCTGTCTCTTAGAGCTATGGTGTTGTTTCGGACCTCTTCATCGCCGATTACAACGATAAGAGGAACTCTTTGTTTTTCTGCTGTTCTGATTCGTTTGTTTAAACTTTCATTTTTACTTGAAATTTCACTATCTATATCAAGCTTCATAAGTTCGTTTTGAATCTCTTTGGCATATTTTATATGAGATTCAGCTATAGGTACTATCACAACTTGTGTCGGTGCTATAAAAAATGGAAATTCACCGGCACAGTGTTCGGTTAAAATTCCGATAAATCTTTCAAAAGATCCGAGTATTGCACGATGCAGCATAACCGGTCTTGCTTTTTCATTGTTGCTGTCAGTATATTCAAGCTCAAATCTTTCGGGTAGATTAAAATCCACCTGTATTGTACCACATTGCCATTTTCTTTTTAGGGCATCTGTAATTTTTATATCTATTTTAGGTCCGTAAAATGCTCCGCCACCTTCATCAATACCGTAATTTATACCATTTTCATCAAGTGCATCCATAAGACCTTTTGTGGCTTTTTCCCAGATATCGTCATCTCCTATGGCTTTTTCCGGTTTTGTCGATACTTCCATCTCATACTTGAAATTGAAACTTTTCATTATATCATCAACAAAACCCAAAACTTCCAACACATTCTCTTTGATTTGTTCAGGTGTGCAAAAGATATGTGCATCATCCTGGGTAAATTCCCTCACTCTGAAAAGTCCGTGCAAAACTCCGCTCATTTCGTGTCTGTGAACTACGCCGTACTCAAAAAATTTAAGAGGTAAATCCCTGTAACTTCTAAGTTCGCTTTGATATATCTTTATATGCCCAACGCAATTCATGGGTTTTATGCCATATTCTACAGTTTTTGGATTTTTCTCATCACCTTCATTTATCTTGGTAAAGTACATATTTTCACCGTAGTTGTCATAGTGGCCGCTTATCTTCCATGCTTTGCTTTTTAGTATTTCAGGTCCGCGGACCGGCTGATATCCTCTTTTTCTGTGAGATTTATACAGTAGGTATTCAAGTTTGCTTCTAAGCCTTGCTCCGTTTGGTAGCCACAGCGGAAGTCCCGCACCTATATCTTCATCAAAAGTAAAAAGCTTTAACTCTCTTCCGAGTTTTCTGTGATCTCTTTTTTTTGCTTCTT
>CAZKWE010000049.1:0-4731 GCA_964556545.1 uncultured Campylobacteraceae bacterium
GCAAGGACAAATAATGATAAAAATAAAAATAGCTTTTATCGGATTGGTCTTCTCAACCTTTTTGTTTGCTCAAAATATTTCAGTAACAAGCAATTGGCAGCTTCTGGGTGCTATGGAAAATATTGATGCTTCTAAATTTGACAACAAATGTGTTGATCTTATCTGGAAGTTTAATAATGGCAATTGGCAAGTTCATATTGCTAATGGCAATCACTATGCTCTTCCAAGTAATATTACTGAGTTTAACTCTTTAAGTAAAGGTGAAGGTTTTTGGGTTAAAGGGAATGGTAGTTGTGAAATAAAAATCAAGGATTCAAATAATTCAATAAATGAATCAAATCTTATAGAAGATAAGGATTTAATAAATAAAAAATTAGAATTAATACATAGAGATTCAAATTGGAATTTAGATTATTGGATAGAGTTATCATTTAACGATAATTATACTTTTCGGGGAACATATAATGATAATATAACAAACCAATATGCTTCAACTTCTAAAATCAGAAGTGATGGAAATAAAATAGAAGGAACTTGGAAAATAATTAATTCAAAAATTTATTTATACATAAAAGCAGAAAATGAAAAAATAATTTTAACACCAATAACATTAGATATAGAAAATTCTATAGGATATGAGACCTTTGAAAATGGAAATTATGATAAAAAAATATTTACTATTCAGAACTATTATTAATTTGTAACCATTTAGCCCCTAACCCTAATAGCGAAAAAGATGGTCAGGCTACTTTTTATCTTAGATTGTAGTCTCTATGATATATCTTGGTCTCTGTTTTACTTCATAGTAGATTTTACCTATATACTCACCAAGTATCCCTATGGACAGCAGTTGGATACTGCCTATAAAATATATCGGCAATGCAGTAGATGCCCAGCCCGGGACAGCGTCGTTTGAAAAAAATCTAATACACAGTATCCAAAAACTTGCACCCAATGAGAAAAAAAATATAATTACACCGATGAGAGAAATCAATCTAAGAGGAACGATGGAAAAAGAGGTAATGCCCTCCCATGCAAAACTTAACATTTTCTTCAAAGGATACTTTGAAATTCCGGCAAATCTCTCGACTCTGTCATAATAAACTATCTCAGTCTTGTATCCAATCAAAGGAACAATGCCCCTTAAAAACAGATTGACTTCTTTAAATTGTTTTAAATGCTCTATGCTTTTTTTACCCATAAGCCTATAATCAGCATGATTATAGACGATTTTCGCACCCATAAAAGATATTAGTTTGTAAAAAGCTTCTGCACTAAATCTTTTAAAAAATGTATCCGTATCTCTCTTTTTTCTCACACCATATACAATTTCACAACCATCCTTATACAAAAGCAGCATTTTTTCTATCACATTTATATCATCTTGCATATCTGCATCTATGCTTATCGCAGCATCTCCTTCTATACTGAAAAGTCCTGCAAGTAAGGCATTTTGATGGCCTGCATTTTTTGCTAATTTTATACCTCTGATTGAAGCATTGGTAGTTTTTAGTATTTTTATAATACTCCAAGTACTATCCGTACTTCCGTCATCTACCAGTATTATTTCATATCTGTTTAGTATCTCTTTTTGCTTAAGCACTTCAAGATAATCCGATATCTTTTTTACTGTAAAATTCAAAACTTCTTCTTCGTTGAAACACGGTATAACTATAGATACAAACATTTTTTTCCTTCAAGAGTCATTTATAGACAAAAATTTTTCTGGCAAAATAATTCCAAAAAAATACCAAGATTATCGCTATAATTCTATCTGCTATTTGATTTAATATATGCCAATAAGAGTACAAAATATACACTATTATGATATTTAAAAGAACAGCAATAAGATTGATAACCAAAACCAGATTAAATTCTTTGGCGAAACTGTCAACTTTCAAACCTTGCACAAATATATGCTTTCTCCCTATAAAAAAATTAAAAACAAATCCACAACTGTAACCTATGATTATAGCAATCACATAATTGACATTAAGATAGATAAGGATAGTATATGTGATAAAATCTATGGCTGTAGAAAAGAGCCCCAAGACGAAAAATCTACTGATTTGTTTCATTTTGCAAACTTAACATTATCACTGTTTACACCGATAAAATATCTTTTTTTCCGAACACGGTAGAGAGCTTTTACTCCCAACAATCCAACTCCTTGAAAATAAGACAGACTTACTCTATGTAAACCTTTTTTAAGAAAAATCTCTTTTTCGTTTTTGGCTATCGGTCTTGTTTTTTCAAACTTCAATATAACTTTTCCATCTATTTTCAAACTAAAACCATCATCACTATAGATTATAAATCTAATTTTAGTATCTCTATCCAAGATAATTTTTGTTGCAAAATCTATAAAAAAATTTCTATAAAATCCATATTTTTTTCCATTTGCGTCTGTTAATTCTCTGCTGTTTGCCGTAAAATCTATCTTGTTGGTATAGCAACTCTTTTTATATTTTATATCTCTTCTTTGATAGATTTGTTTGATATTGACTCTATTTTGGCTTATCGTAAATTTTATATTTCCTTTATCGCAGGTTGACACAGATACCTTGCTTACAACAAAAACAAAGATAAGCAAAGTAAAGATAAGAAACTGATATCTTTTATCGTACAGCTTTGAGATGCCAGTACTCAACCCATATCCTTTTTATAAACTCGTCATAACTTAAAGGCTTATAGTATGTAAGTGGTGAAAAATACCAATAAGCTATAAATACAGTTATGGTTAAGATCACAACGGAACTCAACAAAACCAAATCATTTTTTTCAATATACTCCGAATAGATATATCTAAATACCAATACAAATAAAAAAAGTGAAAACTCCAGTGGTATGAAATAGTGGTACAGATACATAACTCTTGGGATATTTACCATCACAATCATGTATGAAAAGTATATAAAAGTGAAAAGCGATATCAACTCAAATGTCTTTTTATCCTCTATTTTTAAGTTGAAAATCAATTTTGAACCTATAAGTATAGTAGATAACAGTATACCTGTAAAACCTAAAAACCACACTACAGGATTTGGCATAAGGTACAAGTACTGAACTTTGCCATTGTGTTTTTCCCATCTGTAATTTATAGTTTTATTTCCAAAAGGCCAAGTGTAGGCAAGGCTACCGTTTTCACCGCCTTTTTTACATGGATTGTATCTTGGGACACCCTTGCTGTAGCTTTTCATATATATAAGATTATCCCTAAGCATAACGGGGAAATTTTTAATTGATGAAGTTTCACCTTTTTTTATAATTTGCCTGTACTCTTTTGACATACCGTAGGTTTTATTTACAGGCATTTTTACTCCAAGTGCTGTATGTATATACATAAATCCCAGAAAAACTACGGCTATCACTACAAATCCACTGGATAATTTTATGATATATGAGGGAAGAGAAATTTTAAATTCATGAAAAAACATAGGCACAAACAGCAAAATCATAATCAAGCCATTTAATTTCACTGCGATACCAAGTCCGATAAAAAATGAGAGTATTATATAATTTAAGAGTTTGTATTTTGACTCATAATAGATATATAAAAAATATAATACGGAAGAAAAGATAAAAAAGAGTTGGGTACTCTCAAGCATAGCGGATCTGGAGTGGACGATAACGGCATTGTCAAATAGATATAAAGAAGTGAACAAAAAGGCTAAAAATCGACTTTTAAGCAGATAGACCAATATATAAAAAAACAGTACAGAATTTAACCATGCAAAAAGTGTAGGGAAAAATCTATATCCTTCATAGGAGAGGTTTTTTGGAAATTTTCTTATATAATCAGTCTTGTCAAAGCCGGATTTGTCTATATTTTTATTTGGATTGATTATCTTTTCGCCAAATGCAATCAAAAGTTTACCAAGAGGAGGATGAGGTTCCATAAACATTACACCATCTATATACTTTTGAGCAGATGCTATATGATAATTTTCATCCCAAAACTGCTTTGGAGGATTTTGATAATTTTGAAAAAGGGTAAAATATCCTATAAGCAAGATAAAAAACGGAAATAACAACTTGTAGTTCATAAATTATCATATATCCTTATTTGAAATGATACACATCACGATCAAGTGCATGTACTCCCAAAGCCAATCTTTGGGAGTACAACCATCTGAAAATTATGCCTAAATCTACATAGAAGGTACTTTTGGAGGCTTTTCAATGCCCTCTGATGAATTTGAATCAAATTCCGGTGGTGTTGGAGGCATCTCTATATCTGAAGGAGTAGAGATATTGCAGTCATCATTTGTCATATCCGTTAAGATACTGTTGATACTAAATGTCGATGTTTCTCCGGTGCTTTTCTCAATTCTTCCGGTAGAGTTAACTGCCGGAATAGTGTCAAAAATAACTGTATAAGTACCATCGCTATCGTGCATTATCAGTTTACCGTCACTTACACTCCATGTCCCGGCATCATCCCAACTATCGTTTGCATCACTACCGATATCTCTATAGTTACCATTCGGACAGAAAGTAAGATTATTTACCTCTGTGTTATCCTCTAATTCAATTTTTACTCCTGAGATAGTGTTAGATGTGATATGATAGTAGCTTGCCTCAGAACTCGAACTTGAACCGAAATTTATATTAAAAGTTAAAGGGCTACCTATTGATTTTATATAGTAAACACCTGCAGCTTTTATTTGTCCGAAATAAGTCAAATAATTGCTTAGAACAAAACCTGAATTCTGAGATAATCCAAGAGTG
>CAZKWE010000050.1:0-13530 GCA_964556545.1 uncultured Campylobacteraceae bacterium
CTTCATTGAATTTTTAATGATATATGCAAGCAAAAGCGGTAAAAGAAGAAGATTTAAAAGATTTTTACTAAAATAGAAGACAGATAAATTTATCAGCTCATTTATAATCTGTGAAGCATTGTTGATATAAAAATTCATTGATTTTTTGAATTCTTCATATGATTGAGCTGTGTTTGAGATACCGTTTTTTATATTATCCCAAAAAGTACCGTTTTGTTGTATGCGAATTTTAGGAGATTTGTTAGTATTGACAAATTGCAGAGCATTTAAACTTTTTTGGATATGCGGATCGAATATTTCGCTGTTAAAATAGTGTGAAACCAAAGCACTAAATGGAATAAAGAGTCTGATTATAATCAAAATTATCAAAACATTATCAATTATTCTGTTTCTATAAAACAGAGATATCCCGGAAAGTAAAAATAGAAGCAAAATGATAAGTTTTGTTTTTGATATTTCATAAAGAGTTTTTTCACTCCCAAGTGTCCAAATAGAAAGTGTAATCATATCTGAAAATCGCTCAATTGCATCATTGATAGGATCTAAAATCTCTCCTATGGCAATATTTCCCTCTATGCCTACGCCTAAAGTAACACTACTTTTTTGTATAACTGAAACTCCTGCATTGAGAGTCCTTAAAAGAGCATAAGTAACAATTGCACTTTTAAGTGAATTATCTATGTATTTTTTGGATATGCTCTCATACAGTGGAGTAGTTATGAAAACTATAACAGCCAACATTGGCAAAAAAATATTTTTCAATGATTTTGATGACAATATTTTAGAATTCTTTATTTTCATAAAAATAATTATATCTAAAAGAAGATTAAAATTGCCAATTCACTTTAAAGTACCCGGCCAGGTTGAGTACTTATAATCAGAGGTACAAAAACAAAACCGGGATATTCACTTTTTCGAATATTGTCTTTAGAAATTTTTTCAAATTTTATAATTGAATTTCTAACCGGAATTACAATTATTCCTCCGATATTTAACTGATGAAGCAACTCTTTTGGAAATTCTTCGGCACTGGCTGAAACTAAAATTTTATCAAACTTTATATTTGGCAATCCTATTTGTTTTTTTGCCTTTTCTATTTTGCAAGTTTGGTAAAAATTAAATTTTTCAAGATTTTTTTGACCTTGTTTGACCAGTTCGTCCACTCTTTCAAGTCCGATAACTTTACCGTTTTTTCCTGCTATGTAACATAGCAAAGCTGTTGTCCATGCCGAGCCTGAGCCTATATCAAGTATTTTGTCTGTGTTTGTTGGTTGTAACAGTTCAAGCATAAAAGCTACAGTTGAGGGTTGTGATATGGTTTGATTGTTCCCTATGGGTAAAGGTTCATCAATGTATGCTTTATCTTTTAGAATATCGGGAACAAAATATTTTCTGTCAATTTTTAAAAATGCTTCTATGATTCGGGGAGTTTTAAGCACCCCCGAAACTATAAGATAATTTACCAATTCTTCATTATTCATGGTTACCTCTGCACGAAACCCGCACTCATATATCCTACGACTGCACTTTTATCCCCGCTTGCATCGGCACTTGTTCTATAATCCAAAAGTACGGATTTTAAACCATTTTCTTTTGCAAAAAGCATAATTGCTTCAATACCCAGTATCCCACAGGCTTCACACCCTTGATTTATAAGATTGGTATCAAGTTTGGATACTGCTTCTATACAGACGGAGTCTATGGCATTTGCTTTTTCAAGGTTATAATAATGACTCAAATCACTGCTGATTACGACTGCACTATCCCTCTCTTGCAATACATAGGCAATAACTTTTTCAAGTTCATAAGGAGAGATTTTGCCATAAATTATTTCTACTACTTTTGCCTGAGGCATATAATATTTTATAAAAGGCATTTGAACTTCCGTACTGTGTTCTTTATGAGCTTCAGGAATAAATGAAAGTCCAAACTTTTCTTTTATTTTGCTTGTTAGAGAGTTATCTATATTTAAATTACCAAATGGGGTTTCAAATTCATCTTGCAAGGATATGCTTGCCCCCTTAAGATACACTTTATGGCTTGGTCCGATAACTACAATTTTTTCCGGATTGGAATTTTTAAGGGCTCTAAATGCCACATTTGCCGTAAAAGCAGAGTAAATATATCCGGCATGAGGAACTATTATAGCTTGTGGTGCTATTTTTAAGATACTTTTATCTTTTAAATGTTTATCAAGTATCTCATTATAGTATTCAAACATTTTTTTTATTTCATTAGGGTCAGCAGGATAGAAAGCTCCCGCAACAGCCATTTTTCTTATGCTCATTTTAGCCTCCTTATTTCCAAACACCCTCTATGCTTCTTCCGCATTTTGGGCAGTGTCCGTCAGTTAGATTGTTTATAGCTATATTATAGCCCGTTCTGTCTATAAGCAGTTTGCCACATTTTGGGCAGTAAGTATCTCCATGAACTGCAACATTGCCCAAATATACATAATAAAGCCCTGCTTCTTTGGCAATATTGTATGCTTTTTGCAGAGTTTCTAAACCGGTGAAGTTGTGATCTTTCATTTTGTAATCAGGATGAAAAGCACTCAAATGCCATGGAATATGTCTGCCAAGATCCTCAGCTATAAAAGTTGCCATTTCTTCTAATTCTTTTTGAGAATCATTTTCTCCTTCAATTAGCAATGTAGTAACTTCTACCCATATATTTTCCTCAACCATTCTTCTAAGTGTATCTTTAACGGCTTCAAGTCCGCCTTTTAAAATATTTTTATAGTATTTTTCATTCCAGCTTTTTAAATCTATATTTGCTCCGTCAAGCCATAAATGCATATCTTTAATGATTTGAGGTGATTCAAAGCCATTGCTGACAAAGATATTTTTAATGCCTTGTTCTTTTGCCAAGATTCCTATATCTCTTGCATACGGATAAAATACAGTCGGCTCATTGTATGTATAAGCTATGGATTTGCACTTATGTTTTTTGGCAAGTTCTACCATTTGAGACGGAGTTATGCTGATACTTTTGTCTATCTTTTTTGATTGGGAAATTCCCCAATTTTGACAAAAAGGGCATGCAAAGTTACACCCTACCGTTCCAAGACTGAGTGCCAGCGAACCGGGTAGAAAATGATAGAGCGGCTTTTTCTCTACAGGGTCCGTATTTAAAGCCGAGGGATGGGAATAAACCAAATTTTTAAGTTTTTTATTTTCATTTTTATTGACTCCGCAAATACCCACTTGCCCCTCTTTGAGTTGACAATAGTGTCTGCATAAAATACATTTTATTTTTCCGTTTTCCAATATTTCATAATATTTCATAACAAAGCCTCCTTCGGGGTACACCCTTTAGTCTATAAGACTAAACTATTTTAAATATATCACATTAATGATAAAATGTCAAGAAGCTGTATTAATTCGTTGTATATGATATTTTTCATTTGGAAAGTATATATTTTAAACTTATGAAGAGATTGAAAAATCTTTTACTTTATCAAATGGAATTGCAGGTGAATAGTAATACCCTTGAATATAATCCGCACCTATATGTTTGACTTTGTTAAGTTGCTCTTTTGTTTCAACTCCTTCTGCAACTATAAGCGTACCTATTTCGTGGCAAAGATTTGTCGTATTTTTGCATATTGTGTAACCTTTTTTTGTTAAAACGGTGTCAATTAAACTTTTATCAAGTTTTAATTCATCAATATTGTATTTTGAGAGAGTTTCAAGACTTGAATATCCTGCACCGAAATCATCAATAGATACTTTAAATCCGCTATTTTGGAGTTCTATCAAATTTTTACCGCCATTTTCTTCTAGAAAACTTCTTTCTATAATTTCAAAAGCAATATCTTCTCCCTTCATTATGGAAATAATTTTTTTGATTATTTCACTGTTGTTCAAGGTGTCAGGGTGAAGATTTATACTTATTTGAGGTGAAAAGTTTTCTTTTTTCCATTTTTGCAAATCTTCTTTAACTTTTTTGCATACATAAATATCTATTACCGGGGCAAGTCCGGCTTTTTCCAAGGTATCTAAAAAAACAGGTCCTGTAAGTTGTCCATCATGATAATATCTAATCAAAGCTTCAAATTTGTCACTTTTATTATTGTTTGATTTAACTTTGGGCTGATAATAAATAAATATATTATTATTGTTGATGTTGTGTATTATTTTATCAAGCTCTGCATTTGCTTCTATGATTTCTTGTCTTTTTACAAAAGACCTTAAGCCTTCTTGAGCTTTTAATTCATATGATATGTCAAAATTTTTTAATAGTTTATGAAATTTAACCGAAGGCGATTGAAAGCCGGCAAATTTTTTTGTAAAATACAAATAAACCAAAGTATCCAAAATCAGAATCGAAAGCTGAATAAGCATAACTGTTTTATATTCTTGAGTTTTAAAAAAAGCATCTAAAAATATCGGAGTGGGCCAGGTTAGATAATATGAAGTGAAATGAATATTTATAAACTGCAATGCTCCGTAAGCAACAAATAAATTAATGATTGGTAAAAATATAAAAGGCAATATAAAGTATCTGTTTAAAACTACGAAAGTATATATCAAAAGAGTATTGATATTGAATATTACAAAAGGAGCAGAGATTTTTGTGATAAGTTTCAGAGTTTTTTCTCTAATGAGCAATATAAGCGATATAAGAAGTCCCGCTCCCGCTCCCGCTCCCCCCATAAGCACAAAAAGTCTGTTAAATTCAGCATAGGTCAAATTCGGTAACATTTCTTTAAAAAGTATATTTTTACCCACAATGGCATTTACCATATGACTGCCATGTAATCCGAAAAACCAAAAAATTTGTACAAAAAAATCTCTTATGGTAAGAAGTATGATATTTGGCAAATTTAAATTTATCTGACTAAAAAATTTTTCTATTATTATTTCGACAGAAAAATCTAAAAAGATAAAAAGCATAATAGTTGTAAAATATGCAAAAATAAAAACAAAAAGATAGTTAAAATGCCTATATATATGATGATTGCCATCAGCAACGGATATATTTAACGAAAGTTTATGATAAAATATTTTCAAAAAATATGTTGAGATTATAGGCCATATCAGTATATCAAAATTAAAACCGTAAGGTAAAATGATGGTATCAGTAGGATTTTTTATAAGCGTAATGGTCATAAATGAGGCAATAGCAAGAAATGTTGCCATTATTTGTGAAACTTTCAATCTTGAGGCAAAAAAATAGGCTATGGATATATTTGCAATTATGGATGAAACATGATTGAACCTGTCCATCAAAAAAAGAGTATTTTTAGAATTAATATATAAAAAATTTATATTATAATAATGTATAAAAAAATATAACAGAGTGAAAAATGAAGAGAGAATAAAAAAAGGAATAATTGCACTAAAAGCTTCTTGCAAAGTAACTATAAAAAGTACAATCTTTCTGTTTTTCAATATAAATTTCAAAAAAATCCTTTACCGTATCATTTTTTATATCTCCATAGTTTATTATTATACATTAAAATATTTAAATATTTAATTATGTAATTATTTTTCAAATCTTTAAAGAGGTACAAGTATCCAAATACAATAAAACAAGAGTTAAAGTTCTTTTAAAAATTTTTTCACTTAGAAAGGTGATTATATCTAAAAAATACCGCATAAAAACTATTAATCTTAAATACTACTGAAATTCAGTTATTTATAAGATTTATTTCACTACAATACCACTTCTATTTAAAAGGCGAAAGGTAAAAAGATGAAATTTACAAAAATGATAAAGCCGAATGAGGTTCAAAGAGACTGGATAGTTATCGATGCAACCGGAAAGAGATTTGGTAGAATTATTACTGAAGTGGCTACACTTCTTAGAGGGAAACATAAACCTTACTTTACTCCGCATGTTGATAGTGGTGATTATGTTGTGATTGTCAATGCAAGCAAAGCTGATTTTAGCGGAACAAAACTAACTGATAAACTATATCACAGACATACAGGATATTTCGGAGGTGTTAAAAGCGAAAAATTGGGTAAATTACTCGAAAACAATCCTGCAAAACTTTACAAACTTGCAACAAGAGGTATGCTTCCTAAAACAAATCTTGGAAAAGAGATGCTTAAAAAACTAAAGGTTTATGCAGGAAGTGAGCATCCGCATTCTGCTCAAGTAAATACAAAGAAAGAGGATAAATAGTTATGGCAAAGATTTATGCAACAGGTAAAAGAAAAAGTTCTATAGCAAAAGTTTGGATAAAATCCGGAAGCGGAAAAATGAGCATCAACGGTTTAAGTCTCGATGAGTGGTTAGGAGGTCATGAGGCCATCAAAAAAAGAGTTTTACAACCTTTGTTTTTAACCAAACAATTAGGAAGCATAGATATCATAGCTACAACTTTCGGAGGCGGATACTCTGCCCAAGCTGATGCTTTAAGACACGGTATATCAAAAGCTTTATGTCTTTATGATAACGACTTTAGAAATACTTTAAAACCATACGGACTTCTCACACGAGACTCAAGAGTAGTTGAAAGAAAGAAATACGGTAAGAGAAAAGCAAGAAGAAGTCCACAGTTTAGTAAAAGATAATTTTTTACAAATTATTATTTTTCAGTACTCCGATATTATTTCGGGGTACTTCCCGGTTTGTTTTATTTAAGGTACCATTATGATTACCGGTATGGTATAATAACTTCATGAAAACTGCACTTTTTCTTATATTGTTTGTTGAGGCTATTTTTTCTTCAACTCTTCACCTTGCCATATCATCAAATCCAAGCAGGATAAATCCCATACTTGCAACTGATAGTGCAAGCGGTGAGATAAGTTCTTGGATATTTAATGCTTTGGTTAAATATGACAAAGACGGCAATGTCGTACCTGAGCTTGCGAAAAATTATTATTTTACAGATAATACAACTTTGATTTTCAATCTTAGAAAAAATGTCAAGTGGAGTGATGCAAAGCCATTTAATGCAAAAGATGTACTTTTTACTTATAAACTTATAACTTCTAAAAAAGTTTTTACTCCGTATGCTGATGACTTTAAAGATGTAAAAAGTATCAAAGTATTAAACGATTATCAGATTGAAATAAAATATAAACAGCCTTATTTTAAAGCCGTAGAAATTTGGATGATGGGATTGTTGCCTGAACATTTATGGAAGAATGAAAAAAATCCCATGACAAGCAAGCTGAATTTTAAACCGATTGGCACCGGACCTTATATCTTAAAAGGTTTTGAAGTTTCAAAAGATATCAGACTTTATGCCAATAAACACTATTTTTTGCATAAGCCAAATATTGACAAGATAGTTTACTCTTTTATGCCGGATCCTTCAACTCAGTTTCTTATGCTAAAATCTCATAAACTTGATGTAGGCTCCATAACACCTTTGCAGTATGAAAGACAAATAGATGAAAGTTTTAAAAAATTTTACAATATTTATGAAATGCCTTCACACGGATATACATATATGGGATTTAATCTTAAAAATAAAAAATTTAAAGATATAAAAGTCAGAGAAGCACTCTCTTTGGCAATAGACAGGCAAGAGTTATCCGATATACTTTTTTTTGGCCATGCAAAGCCATGCAGGGGTCCGTTTATGCCCGGAACATTTGCATATAACGATAAAGTAAAGATTCCAAAAGTAAACTTAAAAAAAGCAAAAAAACTTTTAAAAGAGGCTGGATACGATAAAATTCACCCTCTTGAATTTACCCTGACAACCAATTCAAATAATTCTACAAGAGTTTATGCAGCCCAAATATTGCAGTATCAATTTGCCAAGATCGGAGTTAAAATGAAGATAAGAACTTTAGAATGGCAAGCCTTTTTAAATACTGTTATAGCCCCGAGAAAATATGAAGCTATTTTGCTTGGATGGGGATTGGGGCTTATGCCTGATGCTTACAGTATATGGCATAGTGATTCGGATAAACCGGGTGGCTTCAATTTTGTTCATTATCACAATACTCAAGTGGATACTCTTATAACAATGGCTGAAAAAGCTATAGATAAAAAAACTTTGTCAAAGCTTTATAAAAGAATTTTCAAACTCATAGTGCAGGATAAGCCTTATCTTTTTTTGTATATTCCCAATGCCATTACTGTTGTAAACAAGAAGATAAAAAATGTTTCACCTTCTATCGTGGGAGTTATGCATAATGAAGTGGATTGGATAAAGCCATAGATAATTCATAATATTCATAATATTTGTGATATAATTATTTTTAACTATGATATTTTAAGGAGAGATAATGAAAAAGATAGCAGTAGTAGCATTGGCACTTAGTGCAAGTTTGCTTTTTGCCGATAATAGTGTATATAAGTATGAGTTTACACCTATGATAGGAAAAGTAATTCCTGAGGGAAACTTGGATTTGGAAAATCATTTGGCTTATGGTGGTAGTCTTGGTGTAAATCTTGACGGTAGTATGATATTTGATCAAGTTGAGTTGGGATATCTTAGAAGCAGTAATGTTGATTATGATAATTCAAATCTTGATACAAACTTCAATAGATTTTTTGTAAATTTGATAAAAGATTACAAATTAAATGGCAAAACTTCTATTTATTCGCTTGTAGGTGTAGGTTATGAAGATTTGAGCAATGAACAATTTGACAATAAAGACAGCGGATTTTTTAATTATGGATTAGGTTTAAAATATAAAGTAGCCGAAAATCTTTTTGCAAAACTTGATGTAAGACATCTTATCAAATTTTCTCACAGTGACAATAATGTAATATTTACCGCCGGTATCGGTATACCTTTTGGAAAAGTTGCCCAAAAAGAAGCACCGAAAGTTAAGCCGGTTGTAATACCTGCTAAAAAGATACAATCTCCAAAAGATAGTGATGCAGATGGAGTATATGATAAAGATGACAGATGCCCTCACTCAAAACCGGGTGTTAAAGTAGACAAATACGGTTGCGAAGTTGACAGTGACAATGATGGAGTATTGGATAGTCATGATAAATGTCCGGGAACTCCGGAAGGCGTGATGGTGGATAAAAACGGATGTCCTTTGGATAGTGATCATGACGGTGTTATAGATGCAAATGACAAGTGCCCGAATACTCCTATGGGAGTTAAAGTTAATGATATAGGTTGTCCGGTAGCATTAACTTTGCATTTGAATTTCGATACGGACAAAGCGGTTATAAAACCGCAATATTTTGATAAATTAAAAGAGTTTGCTTCATATCTAAAAAAAGTAGAAAACTACTATAATATTGTAGTAAAAGGATATACTGATTCAAGAGGAAGTGCAGCTTATAATAAAAAGTTATCTAAAATGAGAGCATTTGCAGTAAGAACCAAACTTATACAACTTGGTGTAAATCCTGAAAAAATTAGAGCTGAAGGTTTCGGAGAAGAAAATCCTGTAGCATCAAATGATACAAAAAACGGAAGATATGAAAACAGAAGAGTTGTCATAGAACTCGAAAGAAATTAAAAGGCCGTAAGTGTCTAAAAGCAAATATTTTGTATGGCTATTGTTTGCAGCAGTAGTCATACTTGCATTTTTTACAACTTCTAAATTCTTAAAACCTGCTCCGCCTAAATCTTTTTCTATAGCAACTGGTAGAAGTGACGGAGCATACTATCATTTTGCAAAAATTTATCAAAAATTGTTAAAAAAAGAGAAAATTACTCTAAATATAGTAACAACTGCCGGAAGTGTAGAAGCCTTGAAACTCCTTGATGAGGGGAAAGTTGATGTTGCTTTTGTGCAGGGAGGAACTGCCGGCAAATATGTAAAAGATGGCAGACTTTCAACACTGGCAAGTATATTTTATGAGCCGTTGTGGCTTTTTTACAGTACAAATTTAAAAAATATAAATTATCTGTATGATTTAAAAGGTAAAACTATCTCTATAGGAGAAAACGGCAGTGGTACAAAAGCTTTAAGTGAATTGCTGCTAAAAGAAAATGATATCACTCCAGCCAATACGAATATCAAGTATCTTAATTCCCATGATTCTATAAAACAGTTGAAAAATGGAAAAATTGATGCTTTGTTTATGGTTGTCTCACCATCTTCTTCCAATATAAAAAAACTTTTAAGTGACAAAAGTATTGAGCTTTTCAGTTTTAAAAGGGCTTTGGCTTATAAGCAAAAATTTCTTTTTTTAACTGATTTGACTTTGGGAGAGGGTATTATAGATCTTAAGCACAATATTCCGTCGCAAGATAAAATTTTACTTGCTACAACTTGTGCGTTGGTACAAAATAACAGTTTTAATCCTGAACTTATGAAGCTTCTTTTAAAAATTACAAAAAAAGTACACTCTAAAAAAACACTTTTTGCAGATGAAGGATTTTTTCCAAATGCCAAATTTGCACAAATACCAATGAATGAAGATGCAAAAATATATCTTTTAAAAGGAGATTCTTTTTTGGAAAAAATATTTCCTTTTAGGATAGCTGTTACCATTAACAGACTTATTATATTTTTAATACCTCTAATAACTCTTTTACTTCCTTTTTTTAAAGGAATTTTGCCTGTATACAGATGGAGGATACGATATAAGATATACAAATGGTACGGAAAACTAAATAAAATAGATAAAAATATTGAATTTATGGATTTGCCTGAAGTGCAAAATAGTATACTCAAGATAAAAGAGCTTCAAAAAGAGATAAAAGAACAGACAAATATACCTTTGTCGTATATGGGTGAATACTACAATCTTCAGCTTCATATCGACCTTATACTTAAAAAACTTAACAATAAAAAGATACTACTTGAAAAAAACAACCATACTGTTTGATTTGGATGGAACTCTTATAGATTCGACTGATGCAATAGTTTTAAGCTTTCTGGATGTTTTTGAAAAATTTGATTTACAAAAACCGACTTCGAAAAAGATAAAAAAATATATCGGATATACTCTTGAAGATATGTTTTTAAATATGCAGGTAGAAAAAAAATATATAAATGAATGTGTAAAGGAGTATAAAAGTTTTTACAGACAAAGGGCACTTGATACAACTACATTTTTGCCCGGCGCCAAAGAAGCTGTTAAGAAAGCATTCACATTTGCCAATCTTGGCATAGTAACAACCAAAACAGGCAAATACTCTAAAGAAATATTGGAACATTTAGGCATAATGGAGTATTTTGATGTTTTGATTGGTCGAGAAGATGTTACATATCCGAAACCTCATAAAGAACCTATACAAAAAGCCCTTTCTTTGATGCCGTATATACAAAAAAATATATGGATGATAGGCGATACCCGCTTTGATCTTTTATCGGCAAAAAATGCAGGTATAAATGCAATAGGGGTTTTAAGCGGATACGGATCAAAAGATGAACTTGTAAAATATACTTCATTTATTGAAGAAGATGCATTTTTGGCAGTAACATTTTTGGAACAGTTTTAAATAATATAACAGAAATTTTACATTTAAAGCACATCTTAAGTGTTGTTTTCATAAAATAAAATACTTTTTATCTTGTTGGTGGTGTTACGACCATATATAAAGGAGAATTAATGTTAGAGATAAGATGGCATAGTCGTGCCGGACAGGGTGCTGTAACGGGTGCCAAAGGTTTGGGTGATGTTGTTGCCAATACCGGAAAAGAGGTTCAAGCCTTTGCTTTTTATGGCTCAGCAAAAAGAGGTGCCGCAATGACTGCTTATAACAGAATTGATGACAAGCCTATAATAAATCACGAAAAATTTATGAGACCGGATTATGTTTTGGTAATAGATCCTGCTTTGGCTATTTCTGCGGATATTACTGCAAATGGAAAAGAAGATACCAAATATATCATTACTACTCATCTTGAAAAAGAGGATTTGATAAAACAAGTTCCAAAGCTTGAGGATAAAGATGTGTATGTTGTGGATTGTATGAAAATCTCTATGGATACCATAGGAAGAGCTATGCCAAATACTCCGATGCTTGGAGCTTTGATGAAGATTTCCGGTATGTTCGAACTTGATTATTTTCAAAATGCAATGCTGAAAGTTTTGAGTAAATTTCCTCAAAAAATAATAGATGCGAATATGGCTGCAATTGAGCGGGCATATAATGAAGTAAAGTAAAGGGGGGTTGATTATGGAATATTTAGGATGGGATCAGGTAGAAGACGGTGCAATTTTGCCTTCATTTGAAGAAGCGATATGCAATGTAGCAGAGTTGAAACAGGAAGAGAGAAATTACGCAAAAACCAACTCATATACGGCAAGTGTAGCGGATTGGAGAGTTTTTAAACCGGTTTATAACAGAGATACATGTATTGATTGTCAAAATTGTTGGGTTTTTTGTCCTGATAATGCAATTATTTCAAGAGATAAAAAGATGATAGGGATAGATTATGACCACTGTAAAGGGTGCGGAGTTTGTGCGGAAGTTTGTCCTACCAATCCGAAATCACTTATAATGTTTGAAGAAACTATGGATAACGAAGTGGCATTATCACAATGGCCCGAGAAAAAGAAGAAGGAAAAGTAATGGCAGAAAAATTGGAATTACAAGAGATTGAAGTTTGGGACGGCAATATGGCTTTTGCTCAAGCTATGAGACAGGCTCAGATAGATGTGGTGGCAGCATATCCTATAACTCCGTCAACTCCTACGGTTCATGGATATGCAAAATTTTTAGCCGACGGATATATAGATGGAGAGTTTGTTTTGGTTGAGAGTGAACATGCCGCTATGAGCGGATGTGTCGGAGCTGCTGCGGCAGGTGGTAGAGTGGCGACTGCTACAAGTTCGCAAGGGTTTGCTTTGATGGTGGAAGTTCTTTATCAAGCAAGCGGTATGAGATTGCCTATAGTTCTTGGAGTTGTAAATAGAGCTCTTGCATCTCCTTTAAATGTAAACGGAGATCACTCCGATATGTATCTTGGAAGAGATGCTGGATGGATTATGATGGACGCTTTTAATGCACAAGAAGCATATGATCTGATGCTTATGGGATTTAAGATAGCTGAAGATATAGATGTAAGACTTCCGGTGATGGTCAATCAAGATGGATTTATCACTTCCCATACAGCCCAAAATGTAAGACCTTTGCAAGATGAGGTGGCATATAATTTTATAGGAGAGTACAAAGAGGTCAATCCTATGCTTGATTTTTGTAAACCTGTAACTTATGGTGCTCAAACGGAAGAGGATTGGCACTTTGAGTTTAAGGCAAGACAGCACAAGGCTTTGATGAGTTCTTTTTCCGTAATAGAAAAAGTTTTTAAAGAGTTTAAAGAGATTTCCGGAAGAGAGTATAAAACCGTAGAGAGTTATATGATGGATGATGCGGAAGTTGCTATAGTAGCACTCGGAAGCACGGTTGAGAGTGCTATTCAAGCGGCAAATGATCTAAGAGAGAATGAAGGTATAAAAGCCGGAGTTGTCTCTCCGAGAGTATTTAGACCTTTTCCTTTTAAAGAGATTCAAAAGACTTTAAATAGTGTAAAAGCGGTTGCTACACTTGATAGATCAGCTCCCGGCGGAACACTTGGTACACTATTTAACGAAGTGAGTGCCGCAATGTATCATAGTCAAAACAGACCTGTAATAAACAACTATATATATGGTTTAGGTGGAAGAGATATGACGCAGACAGATTTAAAA
>CAZKWE010000051.1:0-7703 GCA_964556545.1 uncultured Campylobacteraceae bacterium
GCAAATGTTTTGTAGATATTATATGCCCACATAAACACACCTATGAGATAAAATAGACCACCTATACCTCTTAAAGTATAGTATGGATGTAAAACTTTAACAGTATCTATAAAAGAGTAAGTCAAGTTTCCATACATATCAGTTGCTCTCCACATCATCCCCTGAGTAATACCTGCTATCCACATACTTGTGAAGTATAGCACTATACCTGTTGTCTGTATCCAAAATTGTGCATCAACAAGTTTTTTACTGTATATCTCTCTTTTAAACATTCTTGGGGCCATGTGATAGATTGAAGCTATTATCATAAAGCCAACCCATCCCAAAGTTCCGTCATGAACATGTCCCGGAATCCAGTTGGTGAAGTGAGCCAAAGCATTGACTGACTTGATTGCTTGAATAGGACCTTCCAAAGTTGAGAACATATAGAATGTAGAGGCCAAAATCATAAATTTGATAAGCGGATTCTCCTGAAGCTGTCCCCACTCTCCTTTCATGGTAAGCAACATATTGATCGCACTACCCCATGAAGGCAATATCAGAACAACAGAAAAAATAGAACCCATTGTTTGAACCCAATCAGGAACGGTAGAATATAGCAAATGGTGTCCACCTGCCCAAAGATATACAAAAATTAATCCCCAAAATGAAAGAAGTGATAATTTGTATGAAAATATAGGCTGTCCTGATTCTTTAGGCAAAAAGTAGTAAATCATTGCTATAATAGGTACCGTAAAGACAAATGCAACAGCATTGTGTCCGTACCACCACTGAACCATAGCATCATTACTACCAGAATACATAGATACGGATTTCCAAATGCTTCCTACATGAGCTATAAAATAGGTAGGAACTTCCATGTTGTTAAAAAGATAAAGCATAGCTATACCAAGAAAAGTTGCTATATAGTACCATACGGAGATATATAAAACTTTTTCTCTTCTAAGACCAATAAGCCCAAATATCTCTACACCCCATATAACCCATATCACTACTATGGCTATATCTATAGGCCATTCAAATTCGGCATATTCTTTTGAAGTTGTTATGCCATTTACAAGTGAATAGACAATTGCGACAACTGTCAATACATATAATAATACTTGTAATTTTGCAAGACCCATTAAAAATTTTGATTCAGCCATAGAGACCTTTAAAACTCTTTGCCCTACATAATACCAAGTAGCAAATATTCCGCTTACGGTAAAACCGAAAGCAACCGAGTCAGTATGTAATGGTCTTAATCTACCAAATGTACCATACTGTCCGAATAAATTGTTTAGATCAGGAAATGAAAGTTGAAATGCTATAAACACTCCGACAGTCATACCTATCAAACCTAATACAATTGCTAAAATCGCATAAGCTTTAGCAATCGTATAGTCATATTCTATTGCATTACTATCTTGCATACAATACCTCCTTATAATTTTGTCATATAAATGTCACATTCGTTGCAATTGTACTATAAGTTTTATACAAATAAACTTAAATTTGTTAAAAGTTTATTAGTTATTTAAAATAAGCAATTTTTAAGTATGAAGAATTTTTTAGCATTTGTAACTTTTCAAAGACTTTTAAGAAATTAATATTTTATTTTAAACATTAATTTTATATCCCAATCCGGAAATATTTTCTATAAATTCCTTATCGGTCTTGGTTCTTATCCTTTTTATAAATGTTCTAACAGCTGCATCATTTACTTTTGAATTGTTCCATACATTTTTCTTTAAATCTTCGTGAGAAACAAATGAACCAAGATTATCGACCAAAAGAGATATAAAACTTAATTCTTTTTTTGTAAGTTTTACAGGGATTTTATTTTTATACAATATATGTTTTGTTTTATTAAAACTATAAGTATCATTCAGATTTATGATATTGTCTACGGCAAGTTTTTTGCTTACTATATTTTCTACGGTAGATAAAAGTTCATCTATATCGACAGGTTTTATCAGGTATTTGTCAATTCCTATATCAATAGCACTTAAAAGCTTTTCTTTCTCACTAAATGCACTAAAGAGTATGATGGGTATATCTTTTGATATGGCTCTAACATTTTTAGCCATCTCCAAACCGTCGCAAACGGGCATCAATATATCGCTAACTATAATATCAGGTTGATATTTTTTAAATTTCTTAAAACCTTCATCACCATTGCCGGCAGTAATTACCTCATTAAATTCATTTTCAATTGCACTTTTTAAAAGATTTCTTATCTTATCTTCATCTTCAACATATAATAAAGTTAAGTTTTTACAAATATTGCCTGTACTCATTTTTCATCCTGTTTGATAGGTAGTTTTACAATAAAACAAACTCCCTCTTTTATATTTAAAACATTAATGGTTCCGCCATTTTCCTCTATAATTTTTTTACTCATATAAAGTCCTATACCGGTCCCTTGTTTACTATGTTTTGTAGTGAAATACGGATCAAAGATTTTTTCAATTATATTCTCTTTGATACCTCCTCCGTTGTCACAAATTGTAATTTGGACCTTATCTTTAACATATGAAGTTTTAATACCAATTTTTTTTATTTTTTGTTCTTTTGAAATCAAAACATCTTTTGCGTTATTAATGATATTTAATACAACTTGTAAAATCTCATTCGGATGCCCGTTTATTATTATACTGTGTTTATTATTAAAGTTTATTTTAATATTATGACTTTTTAGTGTCTCTTTTATGATAAAAATTGCCTCTTCTATAATATCTTCTATATAAAAATCATTTTTTTCTCTTGACGGCTTGAAAAAATCCCTGAAATCATCAATAGTCTTTGACATGGTGCTAATAACAGCTTTACAATCATTATAATCCTTGTCAAACTCTTTGGTATCTTTATTGAAAAAAGCATTTTTTATCTTAAAAAGTAAAATTCCAAGCTCACTTAAAGGTTGTCTCCACTGATGAGCTATATTTGCTATCATTTCACCCATGGCGGCAAATCTGGCTTGCTGAAACATTATTCTGTCTTTTTCTCTGTTTTTTTCAACCTCTTTTTTAACTTTTATTTCGAGATTTTTGTTAAGTTCTTCGAGTTTTAATGTCTGTTTTTTAATTCTTTCTTCAAGAGTTGCATTTAAAAGTTCAAGCTCCTCTTCTTTTTTCTCAAGCTCTTTTGCCGTCATTACGGCTTTTGTAACATCGTATCTTATTGCTACAAACTCAATTATATTGTTATTTTCATCCAATATCGGTATAACAGTAGTATTAACATAAAATGTACTGCCATCTTTTGCCATGTTTTTGACTGTAGCTTTATAGGTTTTTTTTGCCAAAATTGTATCCCACAGTTTTTTAAAAGCTTCAGAGGGAACATCAGGATGCCTTACTATATTATGATTTTTTCCTATAAGTTCCTCTTTTCGATATTTGGAAATCTTACAAAATTCTTCATTTGCAAATGTAATGATACCGTTGATATCGGTCTTTGAGACTATATTGTTTTGCTCAATAGCTTCTATATACTGTTTTAGCAATTTTCTCCCTTATCTTGCTTTACAACAATCATGAAAAGTCGCATTTGGATCCGTAATAAACCAATAACCTTTATATATCATATAAAAACCAAAAATAATTATAAGAAATGATGCTATTTGTATCATAGTCTGCCTAAAACTACTGCTTTTAAGAGACCCTACTACGAAACCAAGTCCTAAAAGCACCGGAATAGTCGAAAGCCCGAAAATCAGCATAACAACCCCTCCCCAAAATGCTGATCCGGTCGATGCGGCAGAAGCCGCAAAAAAATAAACAAGTCCGCAAGGTAAAAAACCGTTTAACATTCCCAAAAAGAAAAAACTTGGAAGAGACTTTGAATGGATAAGAAGCGAGAAGAGTTTTTTTACTACCTTACTATTTGCCAATGAGGATTCAATCGAAGTTAGAAATCTTATTTTCCCCATTAATGAAAAACCCATAATTACCATAAAGATACCTATGGTTAGATTTAATAATCCCATGGATACATGATTGAAAACAAATATACTTCCAAGCAATCCGAATATCATACCAATTAAAACATAAGAAAAAACTCTGCCAAGATTATACAAAAGGTGACATAACAACTGATAAGGCTTGCTTTTACTTGCATCTATCTTGGCCGCCGTATATGCAACGATAAAACCACCGCACATACCGACACAATGTCCTAAACTTCCAAGAAATGCGACACTGATAACTATATAAAAATTTACGATATCCACTCTGTGCCTTTTGCCGAAGTTACCGTGATATTATCATATATCATAGGTAGCTCGATATTTTAGTGGAAAATTATAACTTTTTAGTGTTAAATTAATGTTAGACAAACTTCATAAACTCTTTAAATATATATTTGCTGTCATGTGGCCCGGGACTTGCTTCCGGATGGTGTTGTACTGAAAATATAGGAGAATTTTTATAACTTAACCCTTCTATGGTATTGTCAAACAAATTTATATGGGTTAGAGTTGCTATTTCACATATATTATTCGGTACATTATAATTATGATTTTGAGCAGTAATTTCTATAATACCGCTTTTTTGATTTTGCACAGGATGATTCCCTCCATGCTGACCAAATTTCAATTTGTATGTTTCATAGCCATGGGCAATGCTTAACAATTGGTGGCCTAAACATATGGCAAACATTGGTATTTTGGCTTCTATTAGTTTTTTTACTTCTTTTGCTTCTTTTTTAAGTATCAATGGATCACCTGGTCCGTTTGAAAGAAATACTGCTTGTATCTGTGCATCATTATATCTTTGTATTAGGTTGTCCGCATTAAAATCATGAGGAATTACTTCTACTTCAAATCCAACTTCACTAAGCTCATTCAATATATTTCTCTTTACTCCAAAATCAATAGCGACTATTTTTTTTACTGGCTTTAACTCATCATTATAACTCATCTTCAAATGATTCCATGCACCGTTTTTATGAATATAACTTTTTTTTGTGCTGACTTTTTCTATATAGTTTATCTCTTCAATTCTCGGACTATTTTCAAGTATTTTCTTAAGCTCTTCCTTATCGTTTATCTGTGTTGAGGCTATCATCATCAATGAACCGTTATCTCTGACGGTTTTAGTTAAAATCCTGGTATCTATATCACATATACCTATGGTATTATTTTTTTTTAAAAGAGTTGAAAATGATTCTTCTGCTCTAAAATTTGAGTATCTCTCCTGATAATTTCTTACTATTATCCCGCTGGCATGAATTTTATCACTTTCCATATCTTGAGCATTACAACCCACATTTCCGATTTCAGGCATTGTAAAAACAATAAACTGTCCGGCATAACTGGGGTCTGTTGCAATCTCTTGATATCCGCTCATAGATGTATTAAAAACGATCTCTCCTGTTTTGGTACCAATGCTTCCAAAACTGTTAGCTTCTAAAAAAAGTCCGTTTTCTATATATATCCAAATCTTTCTCATTACATCATTCCTATCTTTTTCAACTCTTCTTGATAAAGCTTTTCAAAAACTATATCATACTCTTCACTACCCGGAATTAATTTTCTTTTATAATTTTTTATCTTTTCAATCACCCTGTCTTCAATATCTTCAAATCTTTCAATATAACTTTCTATGGAATTAAAAATAACATTTTTTACCATATTCTCTGAAACTTGAAATTCTATCAGGTCAGTCTGTATAAGTTCATCTAAAATTTTATGGGAAAGATCGCTGTATCTGTCTTCATATGAGAGTATGACACCATATTCGCCTGCAAGTCTTTTTTTAATAAGCCAAAACATATTTCTTTTATCAACTTGCATAAAGTCCATCTCATCTTCATTCTCTTCCATAATTTCGTAAACTCTCTCTTCTAATGCCGCTTCTTTTTGAATATCATCTTCTATAAGTTTTTTGGCAGCTTCCGCTACAGGCTCAATACCCTGATTCATTTTTATAAAGGTACTATTTAATAAATCTATCGATATTTTATTTGCAATATATGGGGCATGTGGTTTTCCTATCTTCATGCTCTAAGCCTTAATGTTAATTTTTGCTATTTTATCCAATTTTTGATAATGAACTCATTAAATCCGAATTATGTATCAGAAATTCACTTCTTTGCACCAATCATTTGCGTTAGCACTACTTTGAAAAAATATAGTGCATAATTTTTGTTAAATCAATTATTTAATTTTGCCGACATAGGCTTTTACATGATTTGGGATACCTCCGGGCGGCACAAGAGCAACTCTGTCACCATCTTTTAAAATCGTATCGAAAGGTACGATTTTGTGATTGATAAATACACCCTCTACATCATTTTCGGTAAAACCAAGACTTTTAATGAAAGATTTCAAATCACTATTTTTTTCTATTTGCATATTTTTGTTTGGGCATTTTATATTTTTTTCTTTGCATTTAATTTTCAAAAAAGAAAAGGCATTAAAATTTATAGTAATCATTTTTTTATTCCTTTTTCAAATGGCGGTCCTACAAGTAAAATCTGTGTAATTTTAGAAGCGGTATCCGGGGGCATTTTTGCCATAATCTTAGAAATCTTTTTCGGCTGAAGATTAAAAAGTATTTTAGCTGCCTGCGATATTTTCATAGAGGATAATATTTGTGCCGCAGCCGAATCTTTCATTTTTGAGTAAGTTAAACTTATTTTATCGTCTGTAGCTTTTTTTATAGCTTTTAAAAGTTCTTGATTTTTTGATAGAAGTTCTTTTATACTCTTTTGCTTATCTTCTATTTTTTGTAAAGAGGCATTTATATCTGCTTCTTTTTTTTCAAGCATTCTCTTTTTTTTATCAAGCAATGCATTTGTAGCTGCTCTTAAAGCTTCAAGAGCTTCTCTGGCTTCATCAATTTTTTCAATTTTTGTGCTAAGTTCGGCTTTTCTTTGTTCAAATATCTGATTGCATTCATAAAGATTGTCTTTGGCAATTAGTGCTGAAAACAAAAACATAAAAATAAATACTGCTCTCAAAAATTTCTCCTTTTATAAGTTACAACAGACATTTCATCCAAAAGTTTTTGCTCATCTTTTTTTATTTTATCAAGTTTTTTCTCAATCTCCAAATCTTCAAGATATTTTATCTTTTCATACTCCACAAGAGCTTTTTTATACTCATTTTGTTTTTGGCTCAATTCAAACTCAGTATGCTTTAAAAGCAATTCTTTCTCTTTTTTAAAAGCAAACAGAGAATCAAAAGAGTAACTTACAGATAAAAAAATATCAAATTTACCTTTTTTGGGCTTGTCTAAGGATTTTATCTCTTTTTCAAGTTTTTCTTTTTCTTTTTTAATACTGTTTTTTTTTGCATTTAAAAATGCGATTTCATTTTCAATACTATCAACTTTTTGCTTTTTAACTTTTAAAAGTTGAGAATATTTGGTTTTCATTTTAAAATCTCCTTTTTGCCGGAAATGAATTCCGGCAAAAATTCCTATCACTAAAGCTACGCCTGTCGGCGAGAGAAACAATCATGATTTTTATTTTTGTTTGTGTTTTTTTGAAGCATGATTATTTCATTTTAACTACTAATCACCAACCACTATGGTGTCTCTTCTATCCGGACCTGTTGATATGATACCCACTTTTGTTCCTACCAACTCTTCTATGGATTTGATATATTTTTTTGCATTTGCGGGTAATTTATCGTATTCATTAATACCTTTAACCTTATCCCATCCGTCAAACTCCTGATATACCGGTCTTACATCATCAAAAGCGGAAGGAAAATC
>CAZKWE010000052.1:0-15329 GCA_964556545.1 uncultured Campylobacteraceae bacterium
GGTGCTATAGTTTATGTTCAATATTGTGCTTGTTCATCCGCAAATACCTCAAAATACCGGAAGTATAGGAAGAATCTGTGTAAATACGAATGCAAAACTTCATATCATTAAGCCTATCGGATTTGACTTGAGTGAAAAAGCGGTAAGACGAGCAGGGCTTGATTATTGGAAGCTTTTAGACCTTAGAGTCTGGGAGAGTCTGGAAGAATTTTATAAAATTAACAAGATTTATAAAGACAGATTTTTTTATGCTACGACAAAAACAGATATACCGTACTTTGAAAAACAGTTCCAAAAAGGCGATTTTTTATTTTTTGGTAGTGAAACAGCCGGAATTCCCAAGGAGTTTATGGAGAATAACTGGGATAATACCATGACTATACCTATGGGTAAAAACGGCAGAAGCTTAAACTTGTCTGTTAGCGTAGGGATAGTTTTATATGAAGCCATAAGGCAGAATTTTTTTTCTTTTAATGTAAATTAAAATAAATTTGGGTATAATATGGGCTTTTCATACGCATAGATTGCATTGACAACAGGAGATATATATATGACTACAAAAGAGCTCTATCTAAAACTTGAAGATTTAATTTCCACAAGAAAGAAAGATTATGTAACTTATGCAGAGATTATGAGTTTTTTTGAAAAACAACCAACTATGTCAAATGCAAAAAAACTACTGTCTCTTTTAAAAAAATATGATGTAAAACTTATAACTTCGGCAGAACTTGCAAAAAGAAGAAATGTTCAAGAAGCAAAAAAAAGAGAGGAAGATAGAAAAAAAGTTCAAGACAAAGCACTTGAAGAAGAGTTTGATCTTGCAAGTGAAAAAGAGTTGTTAGAGTGGAGCAGAAGCGACAGTCCTGTTAGAATGTATCTAAGAGAAATGGGCAAAATTGATCTTTTAACAAAAGATGAAGAGATAGATATCAGCAAACAAATAGAATTCGGAGAAGATATTATCATAGATGCTTTTTGTTCCGTTCCGTATCTTATAGATTTTATACTTGATTATAAAGAACCTCTCATAAACAGAGAAAGAAGAGTAAAAGAACTCTTTAGAAGTTTTGATGATGATAGTGATGACGAAGATGATGAAGATGATGAAGAGAATTCAAAATCCAAAAAAACAAGCTCAAAGATATTAAAAAGAACACAGAAGGTTCAAGAGAGCTTTAAACTTCTTGAAAAAGCCAAGAAAGAGTGGATGAAAGCCTCATTAAAACCGTTAAAAGATGATGCGACGGAGGAAGAGAAGCTTCATTATGACTTGATACTTGCTTTTAAAAAGAAGATACTAAAAGAGAGGCTTCTTGATCTTGGACCTACAAGCAAACTTATAAATCAACTTGTAAAGTCAATGGAAACCGTGCTAAACAGTGGAGATGATTTTGAAAAAGAGTTAAAAAGACTTGAATACAAACTACCGCTTTTTAATGATACCTTAAAAGAGAATCATAAAAAGATACTCTCGAAGATAACAACTATGACCAAAGAGGAAATTGCTGACTCGGTTCCTGAGACAACGATGGTGTCAACTTATGTGGAGATAAAGAAACTGTTTAAAACAAAAGAGGCCAGTAAAAACAGTTTCAATCTTGATCCTGAAATTCTAAAAGAGATAATAGAACAGATAAAAAGAGGTAAAAAAATTGCCGATATAGCCAAATTTAGAATGGCAAAAAGCAACTTAAGACTTGTTGTCTCTATCGCAAAAAGATATACAAATAGAGGTCTGCCATTTCTTGATCTTATCCAGGAAGGAAATATAGGTCTTATGAAAGCGGTTGATAAGTTTGAGTATAAAAAGGGTTATAAATTTTCTACTTATGCAACATGGTGGATAAGACAGGCAATATCCAGAGCCATAGCAGATCAGGCAAGGACTATAAGAATTCCGATACATATGATAGAAACGATAAACAGAATAAATAAAATTATAAGAAAGCATATCCAGGAAAACGGTAAAGAACCCGGAGTTGATGAGATAGCCGAAGAAGTAGGTCTTAGTGTTGATAAAGTAAAAAATGTTATCAAGATAACAAAAGAGCCTATAAGTCTTGAAGCACCCATAGGCAATGAAGAAGATGGACGTTTTGGCGATTTTGTTGAAGATAAAAGCTCGGTATCTCCTATGGATTTTATGTTAAAAGCTGATTTGAAAAATCAGATAGATGATGTACTTTCCCAGTTAAACGAGAGAGAAAAGGCAGTTATTAGAATGAGATTTGGTTTGCTTGAAGATGAGAGCGACAGGACTCTTGAAGAGATAGGAAAAGAGCTTAATGTTACAAGAGAGAGAGTAAGACAGATCGAATCAAGTGCCATAAAAAAACTAAAACACCCCAAAGTAGGAAGGAAACTGAAAAAGTATATCGGAGAGTGATATACTTTCTTAAAATGCAGACAATATTTCAAAATGCAATATTGTCCGCATAAATATATATTTTATAGTATAATCCTTTTATGAAAAACTTATTGATTAAATTATTTTTTTTACTTATACCTGTTTTGGTAAATGCTTTAACATTTAAAGTAGCTACTTACAATGTAGAAAATCTTTTTGATACACAATTTAGCGGTAATGAATATGTAGAATACATACCCAATGGCAGATATGGCTGGAATAAATATATATACACGAAAAAAATAGATAATATATCCAAAGTAATATGTGATTTAAAAGCTGAAATTATAGCTCTTGAAGAAATTGAAAGCAAACAGGCATTATTGGACCTTAGAGACGCTTTGAAAAGAAAAGGATTGTTTTATAGATATTTTGCTATAGCAGACCGGAAAAACAGTACTGTAAAAGTAGCACTTTTATCTAAATTTCGAATTAAAAAAACAAAAGAGATAAAAGTTTCCTACGGTAGAAAATACAGAAATATTCTTGAAGTATGGCTTGATATAGATCATAAACCTCTTGTTGTATTTGTTAATCATTGGAAATCAAAAAGTGCCGGCGAAAGCGAAAGAATCAAATATGCAAAAGCTCTCAAAAGAAGAATTCTTTCCTTGCCGAAAAATATTCCATTTATCATTCTTGGAGATTTTAACTCCAATTATAATGAAAATGTTACTTTTCTTAAAAATAAAAAGTTAAATAATACAAATGGTAAAACAGGTATAAACGATATTTTAAAAACAACCGTAAAAGGGAGAATGGTTACGATAAATGATGTGAAAAAAGATTGTTTACTGCTTTACAATTTATGGCTGGAACTTCCATTGTCTGAAAGATATTCTTATATATATCACGGAGAAAAAGACAGTATTGATAATATCATATTGTCTTGTGGTCTATTTGATGCAAAAGGTATAGAGTATATAAAAAACTCATTTAATGTTTTCAAGCCGAATTATCTTTTTAAAAATGCTCAGATTTTCAGATGGCAAAGAGCGGGAGGATATGGAAAATTCAGCGGTAAAGGATATTCGGATCATTTGCCTGTATTTGCTTATTTTTCAACCAAAAATACTCATATCAAATTTAAAAAGATAAAAGAGATTACTTATCCGAAAATTAGTATCGATAATCTTTATAGTCAATCAACTCTAAATAAGCCTGTAACTATAAGTAAAATAGCTGTTATATATAAAGACAGAAGCGGTGTTGTGATAAAAAAATTACAACAAAGAGCCATCTACATATATAAACACAATAAAATATTTAAAAAAGGATATTTTTACAATATAATTGTTAATAAAATTGAAAACTATAAAGGAAATCTTGAAATAATATCTATAAAAGATGCTACAAGACTTGAAAAGATTAAAGATATAAAAAGCTATTATTTGCATTATAAAAAAGGAATGGATTTGTCAAACAAAAAGTATATAAATGAGGTGCTGTATAAATTGACAGGCATTTATAAAAAAGGATATTTGTATTATAATGGCAATAAAAAGATAAGAGTGTACAGTAAAATTAAAAATTTTTATATACAAAACTATAAAAAAATAACTATAAGATATGCAAGAATAGTTTCTTATAAAAATGAACCGGAAGTTGTGCTGTATTATAGTTATATGATAAAAAGGTAGGATAAAATGATAGATACGGTAATGTTGATTCTTTTTGTTTTATTTATGATTTTTTTAGTAAGGGGTTTTATGCTCCAGTCATCTGAAAAACACAGAGATAAACAATAGTGCCTTACCACACCTAAAAAGAGGCTTACTGTAAACTCAGAGGCATTCATCTGCACAAAGATATTTGGCACTAAATAATGAGAATTAAAACTTTATTTGGATAAAATATACGCTTAATTTTTGTTGAGTTGAATTAAAACTGTAAAAAAGGTTATTTGATGTTTAAACCGTTACTTATAGAAGTTGGTGTTGAAGAGTTGCCTGCAATTCCTTTTTTAAAGGAGTTGCCGAATATTGATAAAAAATGGAGTCAAATATTGGAAAAAAATTTACTACTTTGTGAATTTGATTTTTATTATACTCCAAGAAGAATGGTACTGTGGCATAGAGAATTTCCGGTAAAACAGCCAAATATTACAGAAGAACTTTTTGGAGCACCTTTAAGTATAGCTTTTAAAAATGCACAGCCCACAAATGCCGCTCTTTCTTTTGCCAAAAAATGCGGTGTAGATGTAAGCAAACTTGGAAAAACACAAAAAAACGGAAAAGAAGTACTTTACTTTAAAAAAGAGATAAAGGGTAAAAATTCCAATGAACTTATAAAAGATATGTTGCATTCATTCTTAACTTCACTTAATTTTGGCAAATCAATGAGATGGGGAAATTTGGAAGAGAGTTTTATAAGACCCATCAGATGGATAAGTGTTATGCTTGGCGACGAAAATATCAGATTTGAATTGTATAATGTAAAATCAGATAATATTTCTTATCCTCATAGGTCTATATCATATGAGCCTTTCAGTTATGATTTTGCAGGCAAATATTTTTGCAAACTTGACAAGAACGGTGTAATTTTGTATCAAAATGAAAGAAAGAAGAGAATTTTAGAACAGTTTTCAGCAATAGAAAAAAAGCATAAGATAAATGTAGAAAATGACAGTAATCTTTTGGATGAAATTGTAACAATTACAGAATATCCTACGGCACTTCTTGGAAGTTTTGATGAAGAGTTTTTAAGATTGCCCAAAGAAGTTATTATAACATCAATGAAAGAACATCAAAGATACTTTCCGGTATTTAAAGATGGCGATTTATCCAATCACTTCGTAGTTGTTTCAAATGCAGTTACGGATGATTTTTCTCTTATTGTCAGAGGTAATGAAAAAGTTTTGCGAGCAAGATTGAGCGATGCTATATTTTTTTATGATAATGATTTGAAAAATACTCTCAAATATGAAGGGTTGAAAGATATTGTGTATATGCAAGGCCTGGGTTCAGTGTATGATAAGGAGCTTAGAGAAAAAGAGATAGCTTTGTATTTGTCCGATATTTATAACCTTGAAGAAAAAGAGTTAATCAGCAGGGCTGTAATGCTAAGCAAGGCTGATCTTTTAAGTGAAATGGTATATGAGTTTACGGAACTCCAAGGTATAATGGGGTATTATTATGCAAAAGCAATGGGCGAAGATGAAAAAGTTTGTATTGCTATCAAAGAGCAGTATTTACCAACCGGTGAAGATTCACCACTGCCGAGTTCACTTTTTAGCTCTATCGTGGCACTCTCGATTAAAATTGATACTATTTTAGCTCTTTTTAATATAGGTAAAATTCCAACGGGAAACAAAGATCCATACGGCTTAAGAAGAGCGGCAAATGGTATTATAAAAATAATATTGGAACAAAATCTGCCATTTGATATAGATAAGGTTTTTGATGATTTGTCGAAAAATTACAAAAATATCGATATTGAAAAAGTTAAAGAGTTTTTTATAGAGAGGCTTTATCAGTTTTTCAATGTCAATCCCTCTATCGTTAAAGCTGTGCTTCAAAGTGGTGAAAGAGATATAGTCAATATATCTAAAAAAATTACGGCATTAAACAACATAGTAACAAGCAGTGAATTTAAAGATATATTTATTACTTTTAAAAGAGTTTCCAATATTGTAAAAGATATTGATTTGGAAAGTGATTTGAGCATTGACAATGCCTTGTTTGAAAAAAATGAAGAAAAAGAGTTATATGAGAAATTTATATCTCTTAAAGATAAAGATTTTAGTGACTATGAAATAAAACTTGAAGAACTTTTCTCTTTAAAACCGGAGATAGACAATTTCTTTGATAATGTTATGGTTAATGTAGAAAATGAAAAAGTAAAAACAAACAGAAAAAATCTTATAAGTTCTATCTATAAAACATTTAAAGATATTGCAGATATTAAAGAGATAACGATATGATATGAGTAAGAATTCAGTACTGCTCAATTTTTTCTTTAACGGTCTTAAAATCCCCATAGGCAAAACAGCTTTTTAAGTCACAACTTAAAAACTGTTTTGTTTTTGCCACTTCTTTAAGTAAAAAAGGGTAATTTATGAGGCTTATCTTTTTTTTATATTTTAAAAGATTATTTTTTGAGCTTTTTAGGACTATGATGCCTTTTTGATAGCGAAGCAAATTATCTATCATTTGTGCATACTCTTTTGATTTATTTATCATTTCATGCTTAAAACTAAATATAGTGTTTTTAAATATATCTTTTAATTTCAATGAGCTTTTTAGTGTTGCAAGCCTTAGAATATCTTTTAACATTATTGAAAGAGGTGAAGTATAGTGTGTATCGTCACCGTCTGCCAAAGTAATTTTATCATTGCTGAGATACCATTTGCCGTCTTTGTAAAATTTGTTTATGGCAATATTGTTTAAAATATATGCTTTTTTTAAATAAGCATTATTTAAAGTAAAATTATAAGCACTTAAAAGTGTATCGACAAGATATGCATAATCCTCCAAAAGTCCGCATTGAGTAGGAATTTTTCCGTCTAATACTTGATGATATAAATCGTGATTGCTTTTTTGCATCAAAAAAAGTAGATTATTTAAAGACTTTAGACCCTCATTTAAATAAGACGGACTGATAAAAGAAGCTTGGATTTTTGCTTTTATCATCATTGTATTCCAGGAAGTTATAATTTTTTTATCTATAAAAGGAAATTTTCTTCTCTCTTTTATAGCTTGTATAATTTTTACTATTTTATTAAAGTTTTTTGGTTTTTTATTACCTTTTAAAAAAGGCAGAGCATATTCACTGTCATAATTGCCATCTTTTTGGATATCGAGATATTTAAGAGTTTGCACGGCATCTTCTTTTTTAACTCCTTTTGAGAGTAACTTGTTTAAAATATCTTGATACTTAAATATATAATACCCACCTTCAATACGATTACTATTGGCATCGCTTGCACTAAAATATAATCCTTTACTGTTTTTGAAATGTTTATCAATTTCATCTATGCTTTTTTTTATCACATTTTTAAAAGCACGGATATTTGTAATATTGTAAGCTTTGATATATGATGAAATAATTTGTGCATTTGTATAGAGCATTTTTTCAAAATGAGGAGATTTCCACTTTCTGTCGGTAGTGTATCTAAAAAATCCTCCACTTATGATATCATATATGGAACTTTTTTGCATAGCATATAGAGTTTGAATAGCCAAACTCAAACTGTCTTTATCTTTATAGACTTTCCAATAATCCAAAAGAAGATCAATTTTTGAACTTTCAGGATATTTTGCACCCTTTCCAAAGCCTTTGTAAGTTTTGTCAAAATTATTTTTTATATTGGCGATTGCAACTTCAATGATATTTTTCCGTATAATTTTTTGAGATAAATTTTGTTTTGAAGTCTCTTTTGCAATTTTATTTGCAAGAGTATAGATACTGTTTTTATCTTTTTTGTATAAATTGGAGAAATTTGTGAGTAGTTTTATAAGTCCCGGTGAGCCGTATCCTTCATATACGGGTATATATTTTCCGATATAAAAAGGTTTGAACTCCTCAGTTAGAAAGATATTTAAAGGCCATCCTCCGTTTTTTTTGTAAAGCTTTTGATATATCTTTTGAAATTTTTTATCAACCTGTGGCATCTCTTCTTTATCAACTTTAATGCTTATAAAATATTTATTTAACAGTTTTGCAACTGTTGTATTGTTGAATGATTCTTGTTCCATTACATGGCACCAGTGACAAGTACTGTACCCAATGGATAAAAATATCATTTTATGCTCTTTTTTCGCTTTGTAAAAAGCTTTTTTACACCAAGGATACCAGTCGACTTTATTGTATAAATGCTGTTTTAGATATGGTGAAGTTTGTCCTGCTAAATGATTTGGCTTATTTGCAAGTACACCAATACAAAGCATAAGAAAAATAATAAAATATTTTTTTATCATTTTATTTGTTATTTTTATTTGTCAATACATTATAATATCTGTGCATATTCGGTACTTTTACATTAAATTTATTAGCTTCTTTTACAATGTATCCGCAAAGTGCTTCTACTTCAGTTTTTTTACCTTTTTCATAGTCAAGTTGCATAGAAGTTTTTGATTCGTAAGGAAGTGTTTTTATGCTTTGTAAAATCTTATTGATAGTTTCATCTTCTATATTTATATTTTTTAAGTGTGCTATATTTTTTATCTCTTTAAGGACTTCTTCTAATTCATCAAGTTTTTCATTTGCTATATATCCAAGAGGTTTTTGATAATATGATGTCATAGATGCATAGGCACTGATAAGAAGATATTTTTTCCAAGTTTCAAGCTCTATGTTGATAGTAAGTTTGTTTGCAAGACCGGCTTCATCAAAAAGTTTTTTTATATTTTGAAAATTTTCTATATTTAAATCGCTACTACCAAAAATAAGTCTAAAAACACCGCCATATTTTTTTATTACCCCGGGCTTTTTTATATTTGAAAGTATATATATGCATCCGTTTAGTACCTTTGCAGAAGGAAATATCTTTTTTATCTCTTTGTCGTGATCAACACCGTTTAGAAGAGGAAGCAAAATAGTATTGTCTGATACATTCTCTTTTATTATATCCAATGCACTTCTTAGATCATAACTTTTTACGCTGACAATGATAAAATCAAATTTTTCCGTATTTTTCGGATTGTCGCATATCGTATCAGGTTTTACAATGTATTCTTGATCTTCATCAATAATTTTCAATCCGCTCTCTTTTATCTTTTTAAGCTGTCTGCCTCTGCTGATAAATGTAATGTGATTTTGTTTACAATCATTAACCAACACAAGTTTGCCACCTATATATCCGCCAACACCGCCTGTACCCAAAATAGCAATTTTCATTAATAAGCCTTTAACAATGATTGAGTATAATACATTATGAGACCACCGTGCAATGGTCTCATAATTATACCATATATGATCAATTTGATAAAAAGGAGTTATTTTTGAAAAAAATTATACTTTTTTTTCTATTTTGCAGTTATGTATTTGCTGATGTTTATTATGCAAAACTTGAACCGTATGAAAGTTACAATATAAAGTCTGATGTTGCCGGAAAAGTTGTATTTAGCGATCTTGCAAAAGAGGGAAAATGGGTAAAAAAGGCACTTGTCGTAAAGATAGATGATAAAACAGACAAAGAAGATTTGAAAACTTCCATAAAAAAATTATCCGATTTGCATAATATGGAAAAATTGATATTGCAAAATATAAAAGCTATGGAAAAAACATATCAAATAAAAAAGAGAAATTATGATAGAATTAAAAACTTGACCACAAAGTCAAATTTTGAAAAAGATAACCAACTTATAACAGTTATAGCTGCAAATGCTTCATTGATAAATGCCAAACAATCTTTGATAAATTTACAAAACAGTATAAAAGATATCGAGTATAAGATATTTGTTTTAAAACAGACAATAGCAAAAAAGAATATAATTGTAAAAAACAGATATATATACAAGTTAAATGTAAAAAAAGGAGACTATGTGGCTCCGGGTGTTTTGATACTAAGTGCAATGGATATCTCAAGAGCAAAAGCAGTTGTATATCTAAGTTATGAAGATAGGGAAAATTTAGATAAAAAAATTATATATATAAATGGTAAAAAAACTTCTTTGAAGTTTGATAAAGTCTGGAATGTAGCTGATAGTATCAATATAAGCTCATACAGAGCAGAATTGTATTTGCCAAAACCAAGAGAGTTTTCCAAGGTTATAAAAATTGAACTTAAATAACACAAATAGCACTTGTCCGCTTGATTGTTATGACGGATGTGCTATCATCTATAAAGATGGCAAATTAAAAGGTGACAAATGCCATCCCGTGACTAAAGGATATCTATGCAGTAAAATGAACAAATTTTTAGAATATGATAGACTAAAATCAGCTTCTTTTGAGGGGAAAGAGATATCACTTGATAGGGCAATTGAAATATTGATCAAAAAATTAAATGAGCATAAAGAAGATAAAAATATTTTTTTTCAAGGCAGTGGCAATCTTGGCAGAATGCAAAATATAACAAAAGAATTTTTTACGAAGTTCGGATTTTACGGCACAAGCGGTTCATTGTGTGACGGGGCGGGGAATGAAGGTATTGTTTTAGGCAGAGGGGCAAATTTGCTTGTGCCTGTAAGCGAGGTAGAAAAAAGTGAAGTTATCGTTGTGTGGGGAAGAGATATCCATACAAGCAATACCCACTTTTTGCCATATTTAAAAGATAAGAAAATTATTGTTATTGATCCATACAGGACAAAACTTTCAAAAAATGCTGATTTGTACTTGCAGATAAAACCAAGAGGAGACTTTTTCTTTGCTTTGCTTGTTGCTCGCATAATTTATATGCAACAAATGGAAAATAGTAATTATATAGAAAAATTTACCAATAATTTTGATGATTTTAAAGAATTATTTGAAAGTTTTCATATGAAGCAACTCTCACACAGAAGCGGAATTGACATAGATAAAGCTTGGGAAATGGTTGATATGATACATAACAAAAAAACTCTTTTTTTAGTTGGAATCGGAGTTCAAAAGTATTTTACCGGTCATTTTGTTCTAAGAGCGATAGACTCACTGGCGGCAATGTTGGGACTTTTTGGCAAAGATGGTTCAGGAGTCAGTTTTCTTAGTGACAGTTTTTACGGATTTAAAAGTTCAATTCCTGATTTTTCCAAAAAAGTATCTATTCCTACTGTCTCATTCTCTAAATTTGGTATAGTTTTTATTCAGGGAGCAAATCCTGCTGTTAGTATGCCAAACAGCAAAAAAGTTATAGAAGAATTAAAAAAAGCAAAATTTGTGGTCTATTTTGGTTTGTATGAAAATGAAACCTCAAAATTGGCAAACCTTGTATTGCCTGCGGTTGATTTTTTATCAAAAAATGATATAAGAACTACTTACGGACATGAGTATATTGGCTTAATGCCAAAATTAAAAGAAGATAAAAACGGTATAAGTGAGTATGACTTGAGTGCTTGTCTTATGGACAAAATATTTCATGAAAAATTAAAAGATGAAAAAGAATATATCAATAAAATACTTTCTTCAAATGCAATAAAAAAAGATAACTACTACATATCAAAAAATTATATAAAAAATCCTTATAAAGAGGGATTTTATACGAATAATGGAAAATTTAACTTTTTGGATGAGTATGAAGATGATTTTGAAGAGGAGTATGAAGAAGATGATGAGGGTAGATATTATCTTATAACAAAAAAATATAAAAATTCTCTAAACAGTAGCTTTAAATATGATAATTTTTTATACATACCTCCTTTTCTTGGATTTGAAGATGGTGAAACAGTAGAGCTTGATTCGGGATATGCAAGTGCAAGATTTAAGATTAAAATAGATAAAAATCTAAGAAATGATACTCTTATGTGTTATTGTTCAAACAGATACTACAATCACTTAACCCCGTCTATAAGTTCTATGGAGGGCGAATGTGCGGTATATCAAGAGCTTAAGGTGAGTTTAAAAAAGGTTTAATATTTGGTTAGTATTGTTATCCCCACTTTCAATAGATATCATACTTTAAAAAGAACACTTAACTCTGTCTTTGAACAAACATATAAAAATTTTGAAGTTATTTTGGTTGATGACGGATCAACAGATGATACAAGAAAGATTGAAAATGAGTTTGATATAATTTATATATATCAAAAAAACCTTGGAGTAAGTAGAGCAAGAAATGAAGGTATCAAATCAGCCCGGGGAGAATGGATAGCTTTTTTAGACAGTGATGATGAATGGCATACCGATAAACTTCAAAAACAGATGAATTTTTTTAAAAACAATCCTAATATCAAATTTTGCCATACCAAAGAGAAGTGGATAAGATATCAAAAAGAGGTAAAATATCCAAAAAGACTTGAAAAACCAAGCGGATGGTGTTTTTGCGATAATTTGCAAACATGTAAAATTGCTGCAAGTTCGACAGTTTGCCATAAAGAAGTATTTGACAAGGTAGGGCTTTTTGATGAAAATTTTAAAGTTTGCGAAGATTATGATATGTGGCTAAGAGTAGCTTATGAGTATAAAATCGGCTTGATAAAAGAGGATCTCATCACCAAATATGCCGGGCATAACCAACTTTCAAATAAAATTTTTGCCATAGATAGATATCATATCCGATCTCTTGTAAAATTTATCGATACTCCGTATCACAATGAAGTAGTAAAAATGATAAAAAAGAAGCTTGAAATCTTAAAAAAAGGTGCAACCAAATATGCTAATCATGAGATGCTCAAATGGTGTGATGAGATAGCGGATAAAAAAGGATTATGAGTTAAAATCTTCGATAGATATTGTGTATAAATTCGCTCATCTTTATGAGTTTATTACCATCCGTATACTCTTTGGCAACTCTTTTATTGGTAGAGTATATAGGTATAAATCCGTTTTGTTTTGCAAAATTTACCATATTGCAAGTGGCTCCGAAATCACCTTGAATGAGTATGAAGTCATCTCTTTTCGCATTTGTTTTTAGAAAATTTTTTAGCGGTAACAACACAGGAGATATATCTTCTATATGAGGAGGTATCTTTGACCACAAATCTTGTAAATTTTCAGGCAAATAGATAAACTTATCAACCTTGAGAGAGCTTTTTGCATCTTCGATTTGTCGAGATGTCAATCTATGTGAAAAGAGTAGAAACATTTTCATAATAGAGCCTTTTTGAGATCTTTGCGAAACTTATCCTTCAAAGACAGGGGTGAGATTATCCTGATATCCGGAAGCCATTTTTTTATGAAAGGCAGTATCTCCATAGGTTGAGTATAATTGATGGAAAACTCTACGGAGCCGTCAATATTTTTTTTGATGAATTTTTGGGAAGGAAAAAATTTTTTCATATCTTTATAAAAATATTTTGCAATCTTTTTTGAAGCTTCGAGCTTTGCCGTGATGCTCTGCACTCCATATAGTGTCATAGAATTTTGAAAAGTTTCAAAAAAACGAAAATACTTTTCATTGACACTCTTTTGATAAGAGAAATTTTTATATTTGATTATATTTTTTATAAATGATACTCTTAAGAAGTGAAAATCATCTCTTTCATCCTCGATTGCTATGTACCAATTGTGATCTACAAAAACAAGTTTGAGACATTTTGCATTTTTGTAGTATATGTTTTTATCATAGAAAAACTCTATATCTCTATATTCGTTATTTTTAACTGCGATTTTCAATTCGTCAAATATTTCTTTTAATCTTCTATTCTTAAAATCTTCAAAAGGATAACTTTTAAAAATAAATATACTTTTATCGGTGGAGGAGATTTTTCTAAGAGCCTCTTTCGTTTCCTCTTCCATCTCCTTTAAAAATATACTTTCATTTTTAAGCCAATCGAATATTACACCGATATCACTCTCATCATATTTTAAAAACTCCATAATAATATCAGAGGCTTTTATAAGCTTGTAGTAATTTTTTCTCGATTGCTTTATGGTTACGATATTTTTATATCTTCTTTCCAAATCTTTCAGATATCTTTCGAGTGTTTTAGTGCTACATTGAAATTCTTCAAGAAGAATGGGATCATTTTTGGTAATTTCTTTGCCATCTAAAAAATACTCTATTAACTTAAAAATAGCCATCACTTTTTTATCAGTTTGATTTGTTTTCGGCATATTATTAGTACTCAAGCTTGAAATTTTTTCTTGAATAAATTTTTCTATTTTTTATCACTCTTGTTGAGGGATTAAATCCCCATAATATTCTTGTTTTTACTTTTTGTATTTTAGTGATCTTTTTTGTTTTCATTATTTAACCTTTTTATTTTTTTGAAATTGTATGAAAATTTAAGGACAAAAACAGTCTCAAAATAATTATATCAAATTTTAGAACAGATTTTAGTAAATAGATATATTTTGGATATCAAATGAAATAAGGCAAAAGTTATATGTAGTAGAGTCCGAGAATAATCCCCTTAAGATCGGGTCTGTTTGTAATAAACACAAACGAAATAAAATTTATATTAATCTGGTCTCAATCCCCTTAAGATAGGGTCTGTTTGTAATTAAACAAAGTTTTGCAGAGCTTTTAGAATTCTAAAGTCTCAATCCCCTTAAGATCGGGTCTGTTTGTAATTACATTTTTATATAGATTTAGCCTAACAACTGAGTCTCAATCCCCTTAAGATCGGGTCTGTTTGTAATGCATATATCATCAGATACTTCATGCCCTGCGTACGTCTCAATCCCCTTAAGATCGGGTCTGTTTGTAATTTAACAATAAAAAAGTAACTTTCACAGAAAGTGATGGGTCTCAATCCCCTTAAGATCGGGTCTGTTTGTAATAATTACAACAAAGACAATATGCCAAAAAATAAGAGAGTCTCAATCCCCTTAAGATCGGGTCTGTTTGTAATAATGTGGGGAGATAAAAGGGTTGTTAATTTAGAAGTTGTGTCTCAATCCCCTTAAGATCGGGTCTGTTTGTAATGTGAAAAATGTGGGGAGGTGTTAGCTACATACTCCCCCGAGTCTCAATCCCCTTAAGATCGGGTCTGTTTGTAATGCCATCCGCAAAGCATAATTGACGCTTGTGTTAAGTCTCAATCCCCTTAAGATCGGGTCTGTTTGTAATTATACACAGGCTATGGAAATCTTAGCTAATGCAGTCTCAATCCCCTTAAGATCGGGTCTGTTTGTAATCAAATGGTTATCCTATTTATCCCGTTGCTAAGGCTGGTCTCAATCCCCTTAAGATCGGGTCTGTTTGTAATTATATGGGGCAGTCTAAAATCTACACTAATAGATAAAGTCTCAATCCCCTTAAGATCGGGTCTGTTTGTAATTGAAGGAAAGGAATTAAAGGCTGCTGTGCAGCCTAAGTCTCAATCCCCTTAAGATCGGGTCTGTTTGTAATTAGAAGTCAGTTCAATATTTTACAAGCTACAAACGTCTCAATCCCCTTAAG
>CAZKWE010000053.1:0-59725 GCA_964556545.1 uncultured Campylobacteraceae bacterium
TTAAAAGATATTACAAATATCCCTCAAAAAGAAGCTATGATACTTGCTTTAAATATTTTGAAAAAAGATCAATCTTATCTGTTTTTGCATGAAAATGATAAATTTGAAAAATATGATGAGTTTATATCTTTTGTAAGAAGAAGAGCAAATGGTGAGCCCGTAGAGTACATTACAAAACAAGTCAGTTTTTACGGAGAAAATTTTTTTATAGACAAGGGTGCATTGATTCCCAGGCCGGAGACGGAAATACTTATTGATGAAACTATAAAAAATATCAACAAGACGGGTATAAAATATCCAACTATAGCTGAAATTGGTACAGGCAGCGGAATTATCAGTATAATTTTATCTTTAAAATTACCAAATGTAAAAATCATAGCTACTGACATATCCAAAGATGCTTTGAAAATTGCTAAAAAAAATATAGAAATATTTGATTTGCAAAAAAATATAACTCTTGTAAATACTTCATATCTTGACGGTGTCAATAATGATATAGATATCATAGTATCAAATCCGCCTTATGTTTCAAACGGTTTTAAAGTTGCAAAACCTCTTTATTATGAGCCAAAAGAAGCTATATTTGGAGGCGAAAACGGAGATGAGGTACTTTTGGATATTGTAAAACTCGCAAAGAAAAGAAAAGTTATATTCTTGGCCTGTGAAATGGGATATGACCAAAAAGAAAAAATGACAAATATTTTAACACAAGAGAAATTTAAAAACTTTTATTTTTATAAAGATTTAGCTATGCTTGAGAGAGGATTTGTCGGATATATTTGAAAAAAAGATAAAATAGAAATATGACAGGAATAATTATGAAAAAAATTTTACTTATGATAGGGGTATTTGCTATGATGCTTCAGGCAAAACAGCAAACTATAGTTTTTGCAGCAGGATGTTTTTGGGGTGTGGAGAAGTATTTTGAGTCTATAAAGGGAGTAAAAAAGGCTGTTAGCGGATATGCCGGAGGCAATTATGCCAATCCTGATTACGACAAAGTTCTTTCATACCGATATAATACTCCCGAAGGGGTAATAAATTATACCGAATCAGTAAAGATTGTGTATGATGACAGCATAATAAGCACAGAAGAATTGATAAAAAAATTTTGGGAATTACATGACCCCACTCAAGGCAACAGACAGGGAAATGACAAGGGTAATAATTACAGAAGTGCTATTTTTTATACAAATGATACACAAAAACAGATAGCTTTTCAAACAATGCAAGAATATCAAAAGTTATTGAATAAAGCCGGATTTGGGAAAATTACAACCGAAATAAAATATCTTGACAAATTTTATATAGCAGAAGAGTATCATCAAAATTATCTTAAAAAACATCCTTATGGTTACTGTCCGAATCACAAAACAGGAGTAATATTTCCTTTAAAAAAAGAGAAAAATATTATCTCATATATAGAGCCTCTCGGCGGAAAAGAGATAATTGTTATAGATGCTTCTTTTTGTCCGTATTGTGAGAAATTTAAAAAAGATGTTATATCCGGATACAAAGGTGATATACCAATTAGAATTGTACACAAAGATAGACTTAAAGGATTTAAACTGCATTCAAAACTTGATGTTACCCCAACGATACTTTTTATAAAAAATTCAAAAGAAGTATTTTCCCATAAAGGATATATTGATCCGAAAAGTTTTTATAAAGTTTTAGGCAAGTTTAAATTCGGCAAAGATAGTGAAGCATACAAAGTAGCTTTTAACAAGAGTACCGATAATAGATTTTGCAAGCAGTATGATATATTTAAAGATACTCCGGATGGAGTTTTTATAGATAAGCTTTCAGGTGAGCCTTTGTTTGATACAAGAGATAGATTTAATTCGCACTCCGGATGGCTTAGTTTTTATAAGCCTATTGATGGTTCGGTCATATATAAAGATGATAACAGTTATGCAATGCATAGAGTTGAAGTTATAGCTAAAAAAAGCGGTATTCATCTCGGCCATGTTTTTAATGATGCCCCGGGAGGCAAAAAAAGATACTGTATAAATGCTACCGTTTTAGAATTTATTCCAAGGGATAAATAAAATTTTAAGTAAATACTTCCCGCAAAAACGGGAAATATCAATCCATCTGATTTCTTATAAAAGTAGGGATATCCAAAAGATCTCCTTGTTCTTCATAACCTCCGCTAACTTTTTTAAGTTCGGCAATTCTCTTTTTTCTTGCCTCGTTAACAGGGTCTATCAATGTTAAATTGTCTTGCTGGTCTTTGTCGTTTTCAAAACCTGTGGCAACAATTGTTATTTTTACTTTGTTTTCCGGCATATTTTCATCAGTTGTAGTACCAAATATCACATGAGCATCTTCATCGGCATTATCATATACTATTGCCATAGCATCACTTATTTGACTTAAAGGACAATTTGGATGGATATTGAAATGAACCAGTACTCCCAAAGCACCATCTATGCTCATATTGTCAAGCAACGGAGATTCTATGGCATTTTTCATAGCTTCAACCGCTGCATCTTCACCTTCATATTCGCCAACTCCAAGCAATGCCATTCCTCTGTGACTCATAACAGTTTGAACATCCGCAAAGTCAAGATTTATATCATTATTGCCATACGAAAGCACAACCGAACTCATTCCTCCAACTGCACGAGAAAGAATATTGTCAACTATTTTGAAACTGTCTTTTATACCTAAATTTTTATCAATGATACTTAAAAGTTTATCATTTGGTATAACAACTATGGAATCACTCTCTTTTTTAAGTTCCTTCAATCCCTCTTCAGCCAGCCTTGCTCTTCTTCTTCCTTCAAACATAAAAGGTTTTGTTATAACTGATACGGTTAAAGCTCCGACTTCTTTCGCTGCTTGTGCGATAATCGGAGCTGCTCCTGTTCCTGTTCCTCCGCCAAATCCGGAAGCTATAAAAACTATGTCGGCATTTTCCAAAGAACTTCTTATCTCTTCATAGTTCTCAAGAGCAGATTCTCTGCCTATTTCCGGCTTCATTCCGGCACCCAAGCCTTTTGTCTTTTTTTCGCCAAGTTGTATTTTTGTAGGAGCAAGTGACGCATCAAGAGCCTGTGCATCGGTATTGGCTACTATAAGATCAATCCCGCTAACACCTTCGTTGATCATATGATTTATCATATTTCCTCCGCCACCGCCTACTCCGACGACTTTTATACAAGCTCCTGCTACTTGTTTTGATTCTTCTACTTTAAAATCATTCACTTTTATATCTCCTCAAAATAGTTGTGTTATCGTATTCCAAAATTTTGACATTTTTTCTTGTATCCCATCGCTCTTTTTTATCTTTTTTATATCTACAATATCGTCTTTTTCAGGTTTTTTTTCATTTTTTGCTTTTTGTAAATCTTCGGTTATATGTTGTATATTTTGTATATTGTTTGTTGGTTCGATTATCTCATTTTTATATCTTAGTTTTTTATTTGAATCTATTTCATACGGAGTAAAATATCCTCCTCCATAGAGTACGAGGCCAACCCCTGTTGAAAACATAGGATCTTTTAAAGTTTCAAACATTCCTTCTGTTTTTTTTGGTTTTGCTATGCGAACGGGCATATTGTCAAATATGGCAATTGCCAATTCTCTGAGTCCTTCTATTTTCGTAAAACCGCCTGTCAATACAATTCCTGCTCCAATTTGTTCTTTAAATTTACTTTCATCTATAGACTTTGCCAGTATCATAAGAGTCTCTTCCACTCTTGCATATATAACATTTGATACTATTTCAAGTGAAATTTCATTGGTGTTTGCATCATCACCGATAATGGGTAACTCTATTAGCTCATTACTGACTTTTTTAAGAGAGCCGTATTTTATTTTAACTTCTTCTGCGGCACTCAACGGTGTATGAAGTGCCATAGAGAGATCATTTGTTATGTTATTTGAGCCAACTGCCAAAAAGTCATTGTATCTTATGCTGTTTGATGTGTTTATGCAAAGATTGCAAGTAGCTCCACCCATATCTATAACACATACTCCAAGCTCTTTTTCATCTTCATTTAAAACCGAAATACTTGATGCATAACTGTTTAAAACTATATTGTCTATGGCTACCCCGGCCAATTCTACTGCTTTTTTGAGATTATTCAAAGAAGTTTTTTGTGCGGTTATGATATGAACATGAACTTCAAGTCTGTTTCCGGTCATACCTAATGGATCATCTATAAACTCTTGGTTGTCAACTTTAAAATTATACGGTAAAACATGTATTCTTTCATAATCAGCCGGTATGTTGGCATTATGATCTGCCATCATCATTACCCGGTTTATCTCTTTTATGCCTATTTCCTTATCAGGAATATTTACAACACCGTAACTTTCTACACTTTTTGTATATGCACCCGAGATTGAAATTATAACTTTGTCAATATTGGTTCCGGCAACCTTCTTTGCTTCGCTTAATGCTTCTTTTATAGAATTAGAAGCCAATTCTATATTGGTTATGATACCTTTTTTGATACCTTTTGATTTAGATATACCACTCCCAGCAATTTTTAAACTACCGCTATTTTGCTGTGCTATGATAGCACATATTTTTGTAGATCCGATATCAATACCAAGTATGGTTTTGCTCAACTATTGTCCTTTATAGAAACTTTCTATTTGGTACTTTTCTCGTAATTTAGAAAGCAACTTTTGGTTTATCTCTGCTAACTTAGCATTTTTAACATTATTCTTAAGTAGCATTTCATATGTTTTAAGTTTACTTTTATCAAGCAATTTTTGTTCCACTACTTTATATACTATTGCTTTGCTACCAAATACTTTATAGCCTTTTTTGTTTGATGAATTAAACACCTGATTTAAAAAGTCAACTGCTTCAAGCTCATTTAAACCTTTTATCTTTTTAATGTCATCTCTACTGAGAAATCCAATATCTTGTCCGTTTTTAAAATCAGAGACTAATTTTTTGGCTTCATTTGCAAGTTGTTGTTTTTTGGCAATTTTGATATAGTCTTGTTTTACTCTTTCTTTTGCCTGTTTAAAACTCATAGGTTTTGGCATTACTATTTTGGTAATTTTTGCCACTATGTATCCATCTGCGAATTTAAATGGTTTTAATACATCTCCTATGCTTGCATTTCTTAGTTTATCTTGAGGAAAGAGACTTTGTTTTACACTTACGCTTATTTTTTCATCAGGCTTTATCTTACCTTTTTTAAGAGCAAGATATTTTTTAAGTGCAAATCTTTTACCCTTTTTAAATTGCAAATCTTTTATTACTCTGTCTTTTGCATCATCATAACTTAGTATTTTTCCGTTTTTGTCGGTATATTCATATCGTTTTTTGGCATAATACTCTTTTGATTCATTTTCATCAACCTTTATAAAAGATACCGGTACTTTTATTGCGGCAAGTTCGTAAGTTTTGGTTGTCAGATATGTTTTTTTTCTTTTTTCCCAAAACTTTTTTAAAATATTGTCATCTGTGATTATTTTTGATGGATCTGCATGTATAATCTTTATCATAAGCTTATCCTGCATAAATATTGAAGCTCCGAATGTTTCTATCTCCAATGCAGTAGGATAAAGCTTTAAGATATTATTTAGTTTGTTAAGAGTAATTTCTTTCTTTAAAGATTCTTCATAATCTTTAGGTCTAGTACCTATATTTCTTAACACTCTATAATACTGGTCTTTATCAAAAATACCGTTATGCTGAAATGCTTTTGTGTTTTTGAGTGTATTTTCAACTTCACTGTCAAGTGTTGTCAAGCCTATCTCATCAGCATAGTTCAACATAAGTGCTTCATTGATAAGTTGCCCAAGTGCAACTTTTTCGAGCCCCATTTTTTTAGCCTTTTCTCTTGTCAATCCACCTTTTAATTGCTCCTGATAATAGTTGTATATATTTGTATACGCATTGTTTAATTCATTGATAGTTATCTTTCTGTCGCCCACTATCGCAACTGCTCCGGCTCTGTTTCTGTTGTAACTGTAAGCTCCCCATCCGACAAATCCTGCTCCTACAAAAGCTATCGTGCTTATCCAGATAGTAATAACCAAGTATTTTCTGTGTTTTTGCATCCATGTAATCATATGACACCTTGTATGATAATTTTAGCTATAATTCTATATAATTTGTTATTAATTTATGATGAAATTTTTATATTTTACAAATAAAAGGGATAAAAATGGACAATTTATCTTTAATGAGGGAGGATTTGAACTATATTTGGCATCCATGTACTCAAATGAAAGATCATGAAAAACTTCCGTTGATACCTGTAAAATCTGCAAAAGGAGTTTATCTTGAGGATTTTGACGGAAAAAAATATATAGATGCCATAAGTTCTTGGTGGGTCAATATATTCGGCCATCAAAACCAATATATAAAATCAAAAATCAAAGAACAGCTTGATAAATTGGAACATGTTATCTTTGCCGGTTTCACTCATGAGCAAATCATAAAACTTTCAAAAAGATTGGTTGATATTACTCCTAACAAACTAACAAAATGTTTTTATGCGGATAATGGTTCAAGTGCCATAGAAGTGGCAATCAAAATGAGCTTTCATTACAATAAAAACAGAGGTCTTACCAAGCCGTATTTCGTATCTTTGGAAAATTCATATCATGGTGAAACCATAGGTGCTTTGTCATTGGGTGATCTTGGGATATACAAGGCAAGTTATGAGGAATTACTTTTGAAGTCCATAAAGACGGAAGTACCCAAAGATCAAAGTGAAGACGAAGCTGTAAAGGCTGCAAAAAAACTTGAAGAGATATTTGAAAAAAGAGCTGATGAAATATCCGCATTCGTTATAGAGCCTCTTGTGCAGTGTGCCGGAGGTATGCATATGTATCACCCGCTTTTTTTAAAACTTGCAAGTGAGCTTTGCAAAAAATACGATATACATTTTATTGCTGATGAGATTGCGGTTGGTTTTGGACGAACAGGTTATATGTTTGCCTGCGAGAGTGCGAAAATTGAGCCTGATTTTATGGTGCTGTCCAAGGGAATAACAGGAGGTTATCTTCCATTGTCGGTTGTTTTGCTTACACAGGAGATATATGATGCTTTTTACTGTGATTACAATCTTCACAAATCATTTTTGCACTCACATTCATATACCGGAAATGCTTTGGCATGTGCAGCTGCAAATGCAGTACTGGATATATTTGAAAATGAAGATATATTGAATAAAAACAGAGAAAAAAGCAGTTATATATCAGATAAATTAGATTTGTTTTTAAAGCTTGAAAATGTAAAATCCATTAGACAAACAGGTATGATAGCGGCAATCACTTTGAAAGATTATGATGCAAAAGAGAGAGTCGGTTTAAAAATATATGAATACGGGTTAAAAAACGGGGTTCTTTTAAGACCTCTTGGTAATACCGTATATTTTATGCCGCCATTTGTTATAAAATATAGCGAAATTGATAAAATGATGGATGTGGCTTATAAAGCCATAAAAAAATTATACTATAAAAACGATAAAATTGGTTAAAAAAGATATTATGCCTTACTAAGAGTAAGTATCCTGCAACTGTTTTCGATCAAAGAGAGTGTTTTAGCCATGCTGTATAAGTCTCTGTTGTATATGTATATGCCATATCCTTTTACAATTACGAAATGCTTTTTATTTTGTATTAGGTAACTGTATATTTCATATTCAGCTCTCTCACCCCAGGTTTCAAAGTTTTTGGGATTATAAATTTTTATATCTCCAAGATGAAGATATCCAAAATAATCTTTTGGGGAAATTATATCGTTTTTCAATGAATAAGCTGTAGTATAAGGAGGCATTGAAAAAGAGACATATTTTGCTTCTTCTATATTTTTATATATCTGAAGATGGGCAGATGCATTTTCATCAGCATCTTTCCATCTATAATCTTTCTTATAATTTAATTCTACAAATGAATCGGTATCAAGTTTGTCAAACAGGACATCTTTTTTATTTATAATAAAACTTGCACTGTCATTTCTAAGAGAAATGGAACCGTTTTGGATACCGAAAAAATTTTTTCTAAAAAGAGAAAGAGAGATATTTTTTATCTCTTTTAATTGCCAATCATTAATCATAAAAGTATTTTATCATAATTAATGAGTGTTATACAATATATGATTTTGATATCAATATGTATTTTTAAAAATAGGTACTTATATATATCACATAATATCAGCTATTAACCTCAAAATAATAAATTTTTTAGTAAAATCTTTTTAAAATTATGAAAAACTCAAAAGGATATTTTTGAAACCTCCTCACATACCCGTACTTTACAATGAAGTTGTAGAAGTTTTCAGTGATTTAAAAAGCGGATATATTATTGATTGTACATTGGGTTATGGTGGACACAGCGAAGCACTTTTAAAGAATTTACCGGATATAAAACTTGTAGGTATAGACCAAGACAGTGAAGCTTTGGAATTTTCAAAAAAAAGATTGAAGCCTTTTAAAAAGAGGGTTGTATTTGAAAAAGGAAGATTTTCTTCCGTTATAAAAAATCATCTTCATAAAGACATTAAAGGAATTTTAGCCGATATCGGAGTTTCATCTTTGCAACTTGATAAAAAAGACAGAGGTTTTGGATTTGAGAGCGATATTCTTGATATGAGAATGGATAAAGATCAGATGCTTAGTGCAAAAGAAGTTGTCAATAACTATTCAAAAGAGCAACTTGAGGAGATATTCAGGGATTATGGGGAGATAAGAGAGTATAAAAAAGTAGCGGATATTATAGTCAAATCAAGGCAAAAAAAACCTATTGAAAGTGCAAGAGAATTGGCGAGTCTGATAGAGAAAAATTTTAAAAGAGGCAGAATTCATTCTGCCACCTTGGTATTTCAAGCTATCAGGATAGAAGTAAATGATGAACTTGGCGAATTGGCAAATTTATTGGAGGGTATAAAAAATGCTTCTCTTGAGCATTGCAAAGTGGCAATTATAACATTTCATTCTCTTGAAGATAGAATTGTAAAAAGAACTTTTAAAGAGTGGGCTAAAAAGTGTATATGTCCTCCTGATATTTATAGATGTGAATGCGGAGGAAATCATAATATAGGTAAAATAATTACAAAAAAACCTATAATTGCATCAAAAAATGAGATTAAGGCAAATCCAAGAAGCAGAAGTGCTAAAATGAGGGTATTTGAGATTGGCAAGATGGAGAAAATTTAGTGTCTGCAAAAGTTAAAGCAAAAAATAAAAAAGCTAAATATATTCTTTTAGATGAAGTAGAAAAACATAGAAAAAGACATGTTGATAACTTAAGTTTTAAACTATTGCTTGGAGTTTTGTTTGCTATATTTACGGTTTTCTTAATTGTTTTGCCCGATATTTATCTAAAAAATCAAATATATTATGAAAGCAGAGATATAGCAAAACTGTACAATGAATATTCGGTTTTAAAAGAGGAAAACAGGGCACTAAAGCAAAAACTCGAATATATAAAATTTAAAAATCAAGTGTTAGATACAATATTTTGAGAAAGAAAACAAAATGATAAAAAGATTTATTGCATTTGGAGTTGACAAGCCGGTATTAAATCATATATTTTTAATATTTTTACTTGTTTTATCAATTATATCATACAATAAAATTCCAAAAGAGATATTTCCTTCCACTTTGCTTGATGCTATAGTAATTAAAGGTGCATATCCGGGTGCAAGTCCTGATATTCTTGATAAAATGGCAGTTAAAAATATAGAAGATGATATAAAAAACTTAAGCAACATTGATGAAGTTTCAAGTATTATAAAAAATGGTTTTTTCAGGATAAAAGTTGATCTTAAAAAAGGTGCAAACTCCCAAGAAACACTTGATGATATAAAAGATATTATAAGTAACCAAAAGAGATATCTTCCTTCGGATATGGATGAACCTACGGCGAAAATGCTCAAAAAAAGTTTTCCTCTTATAACCGTAACCATATCTTCTGATAAAGCTTCTACAAAAGAGCTTTTGGATTTGGCGGATAAACTGAAAAATGATTTGTATACTATTTCGAATTTAAGTGATATATCCATAAGAGGAGATGCAAATACGGAACTTGTTTTTGATCTAAATGATAAAAAAATATTTGCCTATGGCTTAAGTGAAAGCAGTGTAGTAAATGCTTTATCTTCTTTAAGTTCTATTTTTCCTGTCGGTATTATTAAGCAGACGGGAAAGCATTTGTATGTCAGTACAATTAACGGAGAAAAAGATATTCGAAAAATCAAAGATACCATTATATCCGTAAACGGTAAAAAAGTCAGGATAAAAGATATAGCCGATGTTGCTTTCAAACTTAGTGATTTAAGTGAAGTATCTCATTTTAACGGTAAACCGAATATAGCCATAAATATTAAAAAAGCCAAACAGGGCGATGCTATAAAATTGGTAAAAAGTATAAAAAAACTTTTAAAAAATTATGAATCAAAATACAAAAACTACAGTTTCAATACATATACGGATACCTCAATTTGGATAAGAAACAGATTGAATATAGTTATTTCCAATATTATCTTCGGGCTTATTTTGGTTACACTTTCCGTTTATATATTTGTTAGCGGCAGAATTGCTTTTGTAGTTGGTATCGGAATACCGGTTAGTTTTATGATAGGATTGATTGCAACTGAACTTTTGGGATACTCTTTAAATATGCTTTCTCTTCTTGGAGCATTAATGGCTCTTGGCATGCTTGTGGATGAAGCTATAGTTGTAGCGGAAAATATATATAGGCATCTTGAAAAAGGTGACGACAGCAGGACTGCTGCTATCAATGGTGCAGCAGAAATGTTTCCTGCGGTTTTAACAGCAACCTCTACAACGATTTTTGCCTTTTTGCCTCTTTTGATAGTAAGTGGCGAGATGGGACTTTTTATAAGAATTATCCCGGTTATGATATCCATACTTCTTTTAAGTTCTCTTTTTGAAGCATTTTACTTTTTGCCTTTGCATGCCAAAGATTTTCTAAAGACACACAAGAAAAAAGACAGAACAAAAAGATTTTGGGATTGGGCGAAAAGAGTTTATTCAAATATTATGATGATTTCCATGAAGTATCAAAAAACAACTTTACTACTTTTTTTAGTGCCGATTTTATCTTTGACGCTGTTTTTGCTTAAAAACAGTAAATTTCAACTTTTTCCGGAATTTGACAATACTCAGATATTTTTGGTTGGAAAAGTAAATGTCAACAATAATCTGTATCAAACACAAAAACTTGTAACAAGAGTAGAAAAAATACTTCTTAAAAAGCTTCCAAAAGGAGATGTCGCTTCTATAACTTCAATAAGCGGGCTTAAGCTTGACAATAAATTCAGACCCGATATTGCAGAAAATAATTTTCAAATATTTATCAATCTTTATGAGAGAAAACCGGAAAATTTTTTTGATAAATATATAAATCCCTATTTATCACCCGAATATGACGATACGGATATGAAAAGAAGCCACAGTGCTCAGGAAATTGCAAAAATGATAAAAAAAATTACCGCCAATATTGCCAAAAGCAAAGAGTATGAAGAGTTTTCTGTAACGGTACCCGGTGCCGGGATAGTTAAAAGTGATATAGAGTTATCTTTTTCAGGAAAAAGTCAAGATATAAAAAAAGCTTTAAAAATAGTAGAAGACAAAATGAAAACAATTTCCGGAGTTTTTAATGTCAGCGATGATATGCTAAGCGGAGAAAAAGAGTTGAAATTAAGAGTTAACAAATATGGGCAAACTCTTGGTTTTAATGAGATAATCTTAAGTCGGGTTTTGAAAAATTATTTTCAAAAAGCTGAAATCGGGAAAATGTTTAAAGGTGAAGATCTTATAAAAATCAAATCAGAACTTTTAAATAAAGATAGTTTTGAAAAATTAAAAGATTTTTATATAGATATACCGGGCAGTCTCAAAAAAGTAAGACTCAAAGATATAGCTGATTTTATCATAAGACCGAGTTATACTGAAATTTTTAAAGACAATGGAGTAAGAATCAGAACGGTATTTGGTTCGCTTGATAAAAAAAAGCTGACTTCTGCCGAATTTTTAAAAAAGATGAAAACCGTATTTAAAAAAGTTAAAAATATGGGAGTTAAAATAGATATAAAAGGCGAACAAAAATCAAACAGACAAATTCAAAAAGAGATGGCGGAAGCAGGGATAATTGCACTGTTTCTTATATTTATAGCACTTGTTTGGATGTTTGACAGTGCAGTATTGTCACTGGTTGTTTTAAGCACCATTCCTCTTTCCGTGCTTGGGGTATTGGTGGGTAATCTTATCATGGGATTGAATTTGACTATGCCGGGTCTTCTTGGGCTTGTAGGGCTGAGTGGGGTCGTAGTAAATGATGGGATTATTATGATAGATTTTATCAAGAAAACGAAATCTTTAAAAGAAGCGGTTGTGCTTGCGTCATTAAGACTAAGACCTATATTTTTAACTTCCGTTACCACGGTTTTGGGGTTAATGACTTTAATGTTTTTTGCCTCAGGACAATCCGTAATCCTTCAGCCTATGGCTATAGCTTTGGGATTTGGTGTTGCATGGGCTACTGTTTTGAACCTCTTTTATGTACCGGTGCTTTATTCAGTAATTTATAGGGTAAAATAAGATATAATATGCGTTTATAATAAAAGATATATAACAAAGAGGATAAAAAATGTGGCTTGAAGATGATGATATATTTGGCGGAAAACCGGAAGATAAATTTTTTGATATAATTTATAATGCAAACAGAAATTTGGTACAAAACGAACTTGTTGATACCGTTTCAAGAACGGCGGCTATGGAGCTTTTGCTTGAAGAAATGTTGGGAGAGGATAAAGATATAGAAGCAATTATTGCAAATTATTACAGCAACAATACGGATAAAGTAAATAACAAGATGAATGATCTTTATATACAGATGATGGGAAATATATTAAGTCAAAATGAGTAAAATTTTTACCGTTTTTCTTTTTTGTGTTATACAGTTGTATGCTGCAAAATGGAAATATCAGTATCAATTTATTCTTAAAAAGGACCAAGTGGCAAAAGTTAAAATTTCTTACAGAGATAAAAAAGTATTTTTAAGAGATGGTGAATTTGATTTTAGATGGACACTCTATAAAAACGGTGCTTTGATAACACATAGTGTGTATCAAAAAGTTGAGCATCAGTATGTTTTGTACCAAACACACAGACTTGATAGTTTTGAAATTGAGCTTGTACCTATGGGTGTAAATATATCAAACAGGATATATCTGTTGGTTGTATTTGAATCATTTGATAAAAAAAATAAAACCGCAACTATTGATATGTTTATTAAAGATGATAATGTTAAGATTTTGGCTGATTTTATAGATTTAAACAATAAGGGAATAAATGTTAAATAAAGTTGATGAAAGTATTAAAAATTTTATCAGAGAGTTAAATGAGGACATTGTAACGGATCTGTATGACAGAATTTCTTCAGGAAAAAAACTTAGAGCGAAACTGATAATGAAAATTTCTTCAGCCAAAAGTCATCAAGCAATTATCTTGGCATCCATAGTAGAAATGATACATGCTGCAAGTTTGCTTCACGATGATGTTATAGATGAAGCTGACACAAGAAGAGGAAAAGAGTCTATCAATTTTCTTTTTGGGAATAAAACTGCCATAATGCTTGGTGATATACTTTACTCAAAAGCTTTTTTTGAACTTTGTAATTTTTCAAAAGATATTGCAAAAACTATTTCAAATGCCGTAACTCTTTTGTCCGTGGGAGAACTTCTTGATGTGGAACTTTCGCATAGTTTTAATACCGATAAAGAAAAATATTTTGATATGATATATAAAAAAACAGCTTCGCTTATAGAAGCAGCATCTTCAAGTGCTGCAATGCTAACAGGTTTTGATGAAAAAAAATTTGCTGTTTATGGTAAAAATCTCGGACTTGCTTTTCAGATTATAGATGATGTGTTAGATATAACAAGCAATGACAAGATGCTTGGAAAGCCGGCTATGAATGATTTTAAAGAAGGCAAAACAACACTGCCTTATATATTTTTGTATGAGAAATTAAACAATAAAGACAGAGAAAAACTTTTAACACTTTTCAAAAAAGATATAAGCAAGAGCGATCAAAACTGGATAAAAGAAAAAATGCAAGAGAGCAGGGCTTTGGGTAAAACTCTTGATATTGTTAATCATTTAGCCGATGAAGCATTGGATGCTATAAAAGATTATAAAAACAAAGAGCTTGAAAAAATTATAAAAGATATGATTCAAAGAGAATACTAAAGGTAAATTATGAATTATTTGATAGTCAGTTTTTCACATAAAAACAGTGATATTGCCACAAGGGAAAAAATTGCTTTTAACAGTGATGAAAAAAAGATAGAATTTTCTAAAAAATTACTAAATTATCCCGAAATAAACGAAGTTTTGATACTTTCAACCTGTAATAGAGTAGAAATTTTTACCAATGTCAAGGATTGTAATGATGCACTTGAACATATCTTTTGCGAATTGGAAGAGTTTTCTTCTATTCCTGTAGATGAACTCAAAGGAAGAGCTGACATATACGAAGATAATGGTGCTATACATCATATATTTTCCGTTGCTTCTTCGCTTGATAGTGTGGTAATTGGTGAAACACAGATAGTAGGGCAGATAAAAGATGCATTTAAGTTTTGTTTTGACAATGGTTTTTGTTCGCAAAAGATAGCCAGAGTCATGCATCATACTTTCAGATGCGCGGCGGCTGTTAGAAGTTCAACTGAGATAAGTTCATCTCCGGTTTCCATATCAAGTGTTGCAGTTAACAAAGCAAAAGATTTGGCAGGCGGAAGTTTGGCGGGTTTTTCAGCTATTGTTATAGGTGCGGGCGAAATGAGTAGGATTTGTGCAGAGCATTTGATAAAAAACGGATGCAATGTTATCATCATTAATCGAAATATTGAAAAAGCTGAGAAATTGGCAAAAGAACTTGGAGAAACAACAATAGCCGAAGGTTTTGACAAAATAGAGAGTTTTATAAACAAATACAGATTTTTATTTAGTGCTACAGGTGCGGATAATTATATCATAAAAGATGAAATGGTAAAAGAGGTTGATTTTGAAAGATGCTGGTTTGATATAGCAGTGCCAAGAGATATACAGGAGAGTTGTAAAGAAAAAAATATTAATCTTTTCAGTGTAGATGATTTGAAAAATGTTGTTTCTCAAAATAAAGCCTTTAGAGAGAAACAAGCAAGTGTTGCATTTTCTATAATTGGAAAATTTACTATTGAATTTTACAAATGGCTTCAAACGCTGCAAGTTGAGCCAATTATAAAAAGAATGAGAGAAATGGCAAAAAGAAGTGCACAAAAAGAGTTAGAGAGAGCTATAAAAAAAGGGTATCTTCCAAAAGAACAAAAAGATGAAGTAGAAAAGATACTTCATCAAGCTTTTAATACTTTCTTGCATAAACCAACTTGCAATTTAAAAAAAGTAGCGGAAGATCCTGAGTTTGATACCATAGTACAATCATTTCAATACCTATTTGGAATAAATGAAAAACAAACAAAGTCAATGAATATGTATAAATGCGAATATCATATGGAAAAAGGACCTACAAATCATTTAACTAAGGAGCATAAGTGAGATTTTCAAAATGTTTTATACCCACAACCAAAGAAGCACCAAGCGATGCCGTTCTTCCAAGCCATAAGCTTTTGGTTCAGGGAGGTTTTGTATCTCAGGTCGGAAGCGGAATATATAACTTTTTGCCTTTGGGAAAGATAGTTTTAGAAAAGATTAGAAAAATCGTAAAAGAAGAACTTGACAAGGCAGGCTCACAGGAAGTTCAGCTTGGCTTTGTAACTCCTGCTGAATTATGGAAAGAAAGTGGCAGATATTTAAAATACGGTAAAGAGCTTTTGAGAATTAAAGATAGAAAAGACAATGAATTTGTTTTAAGTCCTACTGCCGAAGAAATGATGGTGGACTTGGTTAGAAACAGGATAAAAAGTTATAAACAGCTTCCGTTAAATCTTTATCAAATAAATACAAAATTCAGAGATGAGGCAAGACCGAGATTTGGATTGTTAAGAGGCAGAGAATTTTTAATGGAAGATGGATATAGTTTTCATGAAAGTTTTGAAGATCTTGATAGAGAATTTGACTTAATGGAAAAAACTTATTCAAAGATTTTCGATAGACTCGGTCTTGATTTTAGAGTGGTTGATGCCGATAGCGGAGCAATCGGAGGAACAGGAAGTAAAGAGTTTATGGTTTTAGCAGATAACGGGGAAGACGATATCGTTATTTGTGATAATTGTTCATATGCAGCCAATATAGAAGTAGCAAAAAGAGCAAAGAGAATTCCTCCTTATGATGAAAAACCGCAAATGACACCGGGTAATTTTTATACACCTGAAGTTAAAACGATAGAAACGCTGTCAGAGTTTTTTATGATAGAGCCTTACTATCTTGCCAAGGCGGTTGCAAAAAAGGCTTTGTTTGAAGACGGCAATGAAAAAATAGTTATATATTTTTTAAGAGGAGACGACACTCTTGAGGAGACAAAAGCTTTAAATGCGGTTAATGCTTTGGAATTGGTTGATGTGAGTGAAGAAGAACTCGTTAAAAATGGTATAACTCCCGGTTTTATAGGATTTGAGGTTAAAAATACACAAATTGTTATAGATATTGATTTAAAAGATGACGATACTTTGATATGCGGAGCAAATAAAAAGGATTATCATTTTGTAGGATACTCTTTAAAGGATAAATTTAAAGATAAATTTTATGATATAGCTGAAGTTAGAGAGTTTGACTTGTGTGCTAAATGCGGTGGTAAATTATCCCAAACAAAAGGTATAGAAGTCGGTCATATTTTTAAGCTTGGAGATAGATACTCAAAACCTTTGCAAGCAAATTTTTTGGATAAAAACGGTAAATCAAAGCCATTTATCATGGGAACATACGGCATAGGAGTCAGCAGACTTGAAGCTGTCATTATAGAACAGCATCATGATGATAAAGGATGCATTTGGACAAAAGAGAGTGCTCCTTTTATGCTTGATATAATTGTTTCAAATCCGAAAAATGAAGATGAACTTAATTTTGGAAATAAAATTTACAATGAATTATTATCTTTAAATAAAGAAGTTATAATAGACGACAGAAAAGAGAGATTCGGTTTTAAGATGAAAGATTTTGAGCTTATAGGATTTCCTTATGCCCTGATAGTCGGTAAATCCTTAAAAGACGGAGTAGTAGAATTGGTAGAGAGAAAAACATTGAAAAAAAGTGTTATAAAAAAAGAAGAAATATTGCAAAAATTAAAAGAGTTGATATAAATGGTTTATTTTTTAATATATCTTTTTTTGGAAATTACCGTTACCCTAAATATCGCTTCTCGTATCGGCAGTTTTGCTACTTTTATAGAAGTGATAGGTTCTGCAATTGTCGGTTTTATTATTATTGTAAATCTTGGCAGTAGTTTAAATGAAGGCTTTAGAGCATTGGTTGAGAGACGAATTAGCGAAGAAGAATTTTTGCAGCTTCATCTTTTTATGCTAATAGGCGCAATCTTGCTTATCATACCCGGTTTTTTAAGTGATATTGTGGGTATTTTATTTCAATTTCCATATATCGGACTTAAAATTACAAAAAAATTTTATAGATTTAAAAATAAAGAAAAAAGGAGTGACGATGTCATTGATGTCGAAGTTATTGACAATATGGATAAGTAGTGTTTTATTTGTTTTTGCGGGAAATTTAACAACAACCAAGAAGGTTGAAAAATTTTTAACTACATCCATAAGACCAAATAAAAATATAAAGGTTCTTGGTTTTCATATAGTTAAAGTTATAGACCTAAAAGATATTCCCGGCTGGAAAGCTTATGTTTTAACCATTGATATAGAATTATTGAAGCAAAATAACAGAGTTATAACGATAAAAGATGTTATATTTTCAAACGGTAAGTATTTAAGCAGAGCTTTTGTAGATATTGATACGAAAAAGAAATTAAAAGAGAGGATATTAAGGAGTTTTTCTCCTGATGCTCCTATGAGTTACTATGATGATGAACATTTGCTTTACGGCAGCAAAGATGCCAAGTATAAAATATTGGTTTTTAGCGATCCTCAATGTCCGTTTTGCATGGACTTTGTTCCTGATGTGATGGAATTTGTAAAAAAGCATCCTAAAGATTTTGCTTTATACTATTATCATATGCCTTTATCAATTCATCCGGGAAGTGATACCATAGTAAAAGCCGAGATAGCTGCCACAAAAAAAGGATATAAAGATATATCTTATAAAGCTTACAAAAAAGATATGGAAGCTGATACAAAAGATCCAAAAAAAGTACTTGAAATTTTTAATAAAAAATTAAAAACAAATATTACACTTGATGATATAAACAGTAAAGATGTTAAAAAGAGATTTAGTAATGATTTATTTAAAGCAAATAAAATATTGGTAAACGGAACTCCAAGTGTATATGTTAACGGAAAATATGATGCCGGAAGAGAGAAAATACAGCATCTTATGGATAAGTATAAAACAAAATGAAAAATTTGATTATAGCAACAAGAGCCAGTGACTTGGCTCTTTGGCAAGCATACCACATAAAAGAAAAAATTGAAAAAGAGTTTCCTTTTGTAAATGTTGAATTAAATAAAATAACAAGCAGAGGTGATAAAATACTTGATAAACCGTTGGCATTAATTGGTGGAAAAGGCCATTTTACAAAAGAACTTGAAGATGAAATGTTGGCGGGAAATGCAGATATGGCTGTGCATTCGCTAAAAGATGTGCCGACTTTTATACCGGAAGGTTTGGAACTTATAGCGATTACAAAGAGAGAAGATCAAAGTGATGTTTTTTTGTCACATAAATACAAGAGCTTTGAGGAATTACCAAAAAATGCAATAGTCGGCACTACAAGTTTAAGGCGAAGAATGCAGTTAAAAGCCAAAAGAGCTGATTTGCAAATGAAAGATTTAAGAGGAAATGTAAATACCAGATTAAGAAAATTGAAAGAGGGTCAGTTTGATGCAATTATATTGGCTTATATCGGGTTGCATAGACTTGATCTTCTAAAAAACATACCCTATGTTCAAAAACTTCCGGTTTCTATGATGCTTCCTCCTATGGGGCAGGCCGCTCTTGGAATAGAGATAGTTAGTAACAATGAAAAACTTTATGAAATTGCTTCATTTTTAAACGATCCCGATACTGCACTTTGCACTAAACAAGAAAGAGACTTTGTAAGAGCCATAGGTGCAGGATGCTCATCTCCGGTTGCAGTTAATACAACCATAGAGAATGATAAAGTAATCATAAAAGCAATGATAGGTTATCCGGATGGTACTCATATACTCAAAGATGAGTTAAGGGCAAGCAGAGAAAGAGCTAATAATTTAGGTAATATGCTTGCATTTAATATGATAAAAAACGGAGCAATGGAAATATTAAAAGGTGCACAAAAGATAGCATTTAAAGAAGAGAGAGCACAAAGAATATAAAAAATTATAAATAAAATTGTGAGTAATAAATGAAGAGAGTTATTGAACTGTTTAAAAAAAATAATCTTTTGAGAGTTATAGAAGATGAAGTAGATATAGATTTGGAAATAGCCCATATAGCTTATATAGAAGTAAAAAAAGAGAATTCAAAAGCACTATTGTTTACCAATCCTGTTTCCAAAAGACTTAATAAAAAATTTAAGATGCCGGTTTTAATGAATACTTTCGGCTCATATAAAGCTACTGAGCTTATATTTGATAAAAAGCCCGAGGAAATTGCCAATAATATCGAAGAGCTTTTACATTTGAAACCACCGCAAGGATTTGCTAAGAAAATTGAAATGTTTGCTAAGCTTTTTGAGCTTAGAAAAATTTTTCCAAAAAGAAGCACCAAAAAAGGCGAATGTCAAGAGGTTATAATTAAAAAAGAAAAAGTCAATCTTTTTGATATACCTGTTTTAAAGACATGGCCTGAAGATGGCGGTGCTTTTATAACTATGGGTCAAGTATATACCCAAAGTCTTGACGGTACAAAACAAAATCTCGGAATGTACAGACTTCAGGTTTATGAAAAAAATAGACTTGGAATGCACTGGCAAATACATAAAGATGCAGCCCATTTTTTTCACGAATATAAAAAAGCAGGTAAAAAAATGCCCGTATCTGTTGCTATTGGCGGAGACCCTCTTTATATATGGTGTGGTCAAGCTCCTATGCCAAACGGTATGTTTGAACTGCTTTTGTATGGTTTAATCAAAGAAGAAAATCCAAAACTTGTCAAATCAATTACAAATCCTATTTATATACCAAGTGATGTCGATATAGTCATAGAGGGTTGGGTAGATCCGGCAAAATCGGAAATTGAAGGACCTTTTGGAGATCATACCGGCTACTATACTTTAAAAGAACCCTATCCCGTAATGGATGTAACTTGTATAACCTATAAAAAAGAACCCGTATATCAAGCAACAGTAGTTGGCAAACCGCCTTTGGAAGATAAGTATATGGGATGGGCAACCGAGAGGATTTTTTTACCACTTTTAAAGACTACGACTCCTGATCTTATAGACTATAGAATGCCTGAAAACGGTGTTTTTCATAACTTGATTCTTGCAAAGATGAATGTTATGTATCCGGGTCATGCCAAACAGTTTATGCATGCTTTTTGGGGAGTAGGGCAGATGAGTTTTGTTAAGCATGCCATATTTGTTGCAAATGATGCACCGGAACTTGGGAATTATGAACAATTGAGTGATTATATACTTGATAGAATCAGCAAGGATAATATCATAATAAGCGAAGGTGTGTGTGATGCACTTGATCATTCAAGTCCAAGTTATGCTTATGGCGGAAAGCTTGGTATCGACTGTACAAGCGATAATGTAAATTTTCCAAAAAAAGAGATTATTAGTGATGAAAAACTATTTGAAAAGATACAGCAAATTTCAAAAGATGTAATTGAAATAAAACAGTATAAAACATATACCAAAACCCCTGTAACAGTTTTGAAAATTAAAAAAACAGAACCGGTTGTCAAGTTGTATGAAAAACTTAAAGAGATAAAACAGTATACAAAATTACTTATATTTGTAGATGATAAAAAAAATAATTTACATAATCCATATATGCTAATTTGGAGAGTTGCAAACAATATAGATGCAAAAAGGGATGTTTATCTTGAAGAAGAGTTTATAGGTGTAAATGCAACTGATAAAAACAGCTTAGACGGTTATGATAGAGAATGGCCGGGGGATACTGACTGCGATGAAAATGTTATACAATTGCTTCAAAAGAGAAACCTTGTAGATATAAATAAAGAATTTCTTGAAAAGTTTTATATTTAGAGATATTTTTTCAGAAATTACTTTAAAAATTCTTTTGTTTTTTTAAGTTTTTGCATTTGAGAAAGTATCTTGTTTTTTTCATTTTTTAAAAGATCATTTGCCTGTTTTATGAGAGCCAGAGCCGTCTGGCTCTCTTGAAGAGTTTTAAATATCGGAATTTTGTGGCTCAATGCTTCAATTTGTTCAAAATTTTCATTTATAATTGCCAGCTTTAAAGAGTCAATCCAAATTTTTTTTTGCATTTATCTCTCTCCAGGCTTCTAAAAGTCCTTTTACTACTTTGTTTACGGTTGCTAAATCCTCTATGGAATTTTTTGCATTTGCCAATGAAAGCAGTTGAATTTGATAAGAGTACAATCCGTTTAAATATTTGGCAACTTCTCCACCGTTAAAATTTAATGAATTGATCAATTCTACAAAGATATCTACCGATCTGTTAATCCAGTATGATTTTCTTTCATAATTTTTTTGCTCTATGGCTTTTTTTGCCTGAAAATTAAATCTAAGTATTCCTTCATATAACATTTCGATTAGTTTTTCTTTTGATTCGATGGATATATTGTTTTGTGTATATTCACTATATGCCAAATTAGTTCTCATGATTATATCCTTTTATTGTTTTGTAGTTAAGAAATTTTGTATTTGCATCTGCAAAGATTGTGACTGTGCATTGAATGTTGAAATGATATTGTCATATGCTGCAAATTTTTTTGCCAATATATTGTATTTGTTTTCAATTTGTTTTGTCTGTTTGTCTTTTTGTTCCTCAAGATTTTTTAAATTTTCGTCAAGATATGTCTTATACAGTTTTATTTCACTGTTTTGGTCCATAAAGATTGATTCTAATTTATCGTTTAAGTTTGCAAAAAGTCCTTTTTCCGGGTGTGTGTCGGTTTCTCCTTTGAAAAAATCCCTAACACTATTCGGATCAGTTTGTATTTTATTCTCAAGTACCGATTCGTCAAGTTCTAAATGCCCTGTACTGTTTTGTGTAATACCAAAATCAGCCAAAGATTTATTTGAACTGTCAAAACTAAATATGGTATTGTTTATATCGTATTTTATGCCTCTAATTTGACTTACACCTTGAAAAATACCCTGTTCTTTTGTCTTAATGTCATATTTTGTAGCTGCATCAAGGTTATCTACAAGGTTATTGTAGGCTGAAATAAAAGATTTTACCGTATCTTTTAAAGTATCCGTATCTTGTGATATTTTTATAGTGGTTTTTCCCGTATCGATCAGTTTTATTTCAACTCCCGCAACCAAATCATTTATATCGTTTGTACTTCTTGTGATATTGACACCGTTAAAAGTAAAATTTGCATCTTGTGCACCGTTGCCAACAGTTGTCAAAGACAAATCATCAGCTGCCGTACCGCCACCTGTTGAACTGATGGTTATAGCATTATCGGCTCCTGTTTCTGCAGATTTGATAATCAACTTATACGGATCATCACCACCTACATTTAAGATAGAAGCAGTTATTTTACCGTTAGAGTTCTCATTTATTAATTGTTTTAATTGAGAAATAGTAGTGTTTTGATCTACTGAAATGCTAAAATTATCACCATTTGCCAATTCAAATTTAAGTGTATCGGCTCCGTCTGTAAAAGTACTTGTCTCTTGATTGAAAGATTTTGACTCTTTTATATCATTTGTTGCTATATTTGTTATATCAAGATTGATAGACTGAGAAGGGGTGCCGTCTACAACTGTAGCAGTTGCCGAACTTCCGGTTATATCAGTAGAAACTTTCGAGTAAATACTATCATATGACAAAGTACTTGCACTACCTTTTAGAGTAGCTAAGAGTGTAGTCAAGTTTGCTAAAGAATCTTCTCTTTTTTTATCAAGTGAAATTTTTTTATCAAGCGGTTTTATAAGAGCATCTTGATCGGCTTTTTTCAACTTATCTATAATATCATAACTAAGAGCTCCCTGACTACCGAGTCCCAAACTGCTTAAAGCACCAAAATCACCCATAAATTATCCTTTTTTATCAAAAATCATACCTATGATTTCTTTCATTTTTTCAGCTAATTTCATTGTCTCTTCAGAAGGAATTTTTCTGATGAGTTTACCTGTATTTTTCTCTGTTACATCAACAAACATAGTATCAATTTTGTCATTAAAGCCAAATTTTATATTGATATTTAGTGAATCCATTTGGTCATTCAATCTTTTGACCGTATTGTTTAAATGTTGTTGAATATCTTTTTTATCCCGTTTGTTTTTTATCTCACTGCTTGTAGTGGTTGTATTTTGCTGGATTTGCTGTTTTTTTTGCAAATCAGATGTTTTAGCATGATCAGCATTGTAACTCGTTGTAGAGTCTATTTGCTTGCTTACGACATTAAATATATCCATCACTTAACTCCTTTTGCTTTTGATTGCTTATCTCTAATATCGTCAATTGTATTATAAACTTTAGAAAATTTTTGGTACAATAAAAGAAAAAATCAAAGGGTAGTGTTTGAAGATATCTATAATGTGTGATTCTTTGCTGTTGCAAAACAGTTTGGAAATTTTTTTAAGAGAGTATTTATCATCATACAAACAGTGTGAACTGGTGCTTAGTGATAAAAAGAGAGATTTGCAAAAACCCGTTATTGTTATAAATTCATCAAATGACTCAGATATCAAAATACCATTTTCCAAATCATCATTGCTATTGGGGCTTCAAGAACTTTATAGATTAAAATATCCGGCAAAAGATAATAAAAATAAAAATATAAAAAAAGACAAACTTTGGAAATTGGAAAGAAAGATAGACAAATTGACACTTCAGTTTAGAGAAAATCTTATACAAACCATCAGGGATTTTTATGAGGAATAAACTTTTTACAGCTATTAGCGGTGGAAAATACAAAGGTAAAAAATTATTGCTTCCTCCTTTATCATCAACAAGAAGCACAAAATCAATCATTAAAGAATCGTTTTTTAATACTGTGCAGTTTGAAATAATACAAAAAAATTTTATAGAACTGTTTGCAGGCAGTGGATCGATGGGACTTGAAGCAATCAGCAGAGGTGCAAAGAGAGCTTATTTCGTAGAAAAAGACGAAAATGCCTATGAAATACTATTGCAAAATATAGCAAGCTTAAATGTGGAAGATAAGTGCAGTGCCGTATATGGTAATACTTTTGTAGAATTTTACAATATAATAGAAAATATAGAAGAAAAAAGTTATTTTTATTTTGATCCTCCTTTTGAAATAAGAGATGGCATGAATGAAATATATGAAAAATGTTATCAGCTTATAAAAAATATTCCGACTCAAAAATGCGAACTTATAGCCATAGAGCATATGAGCAGTATCGTGCCACATAGAGAAATTGGCAGTTATAAAATGCAAAAAAGTAAAAAATTCGGAAAAACAACAATAAGCTATTATAGATAATATTTATTGATATTTAAAAATATTGCATTTGGTTTGATGCTGTATTGTAAATATTGTTATTTGATTGACCAGAATCTTCCTCCTATTGTCTTTTCAATCTCAACTTTTCCATTTTTAACCGAAACTTCTTCCTGCACAGATGATTTCTCTTCGTGTGTAATGTCATCATCATATATCTCGGCAATTATATTTAGATTATAAGATACTTTGTATTTGCCATTTCCTTCAGGCTGTATATTTAATCCTGAAATTTTATACTCTATCTCATCAAAAACTCTAAAAGTTCTATTTAGATTATCTTCCAAATCAGATATATCTCCACCGGCATATGACCAATCAGGAGAAAGAAAACTAACTACTCTACTCTCATCTTTTGACTCATAAGCCTCTTTAAAAGCTCTGTAAAAATCTTCTATTTTACGCTTGTCCTCTTCAGATAGACGGGAGGAGAGTCTTATATTTTTATTTATAGTAGGTTTTGCAACGGTTGATTTGCCAATCGAAATAGTAATAGCAGCATGAGTCAATTTTGAATTTGCTTCAGGGTGCTGAAACCACACAATCCCTGCTTTGTGCTCCTTGTTGTATAGTTTTTTAATCCCAAATCCAAATTTTTTCAAGAGAGCTTCCGCCTCTTTTTCAGTTTTTCCGACAACAGATGGTACTTTGTCTAACAATTTATAAACATATAGAGTGACAGTTGATCCGTTTTTTACTTTTGTCTTGTACGGAGGAACTGTCTTTTGTACCACTCCGTTTAAGGTAGAGAGGGCTGTATGTACATTCACTATCTTATAGTTCAAATTCTTTACATATTTTTTAAGCAAATCTATAGCTTTGCTTTTTGATATGCCAGTCAATTTTGGCACGGTTACAAGATTTGAATACTTATATACCGTGATATTTACTGTTGAATTTGGTTTTGCTTCTACCCCGGATTTTGGAGTTTGGGATTTGACTTTGTTATTTAAATTTTTATTGTCTGTTATATAGTATGTCACTCTCTCTTTAAAACCGTTTTTTCGGATGATTTTTATGGCCGTATCTTTACTAATTGCAACAACAGAAGGCACCAAAGAGTGCAGAGAATAAACCGAAAATGTAACTATCGAACCCCTCTTGACGATAGTTCCCCAAGGAGGAGTTGAGCCTGGTTTAATCTTTCCGTTTAAGCTTGAAAATTTTGTACTCTCGTAGATAACTTTTGGTATGAGACCGGCATCTTTTATCTTTTTAATGGTTGCATCAACTGTTGTTGCAAGTGCCGGAACTTTGACTATATCTGATTTTGTGGGTGGATTTTTTTTGACATTTTCCGGTAGTTTTTGATTTGGTTTCAATTTAACAGTTAAAAATATCGTACTGTCATATCCATACTGACATCTGCTACCTCCTCTAGGAGATGTTGCTATCACGGTTCCAGCCGGTAAAGATGTGACATGTTTAACATACGACGAAGCCTCGCTTTCAAATCGTATATCTCTAAATCCTTTCTTTACTAAAATACTCTTTGCAATCTCAGGAGTAGCACCTAATACACTTGGCATTATCGGCATCTCTTGAGCATTTATGTCTGCTACAAGCAGTGTCATTCTCTCTGATTTACTTCTCACAACACCTATGGCAGGATCATCCATCTGCCCCAACACATCCAATACAGTTCCATCAATTGCACCTATCTTTTTCTCTTTTTTGACCGTAACATTTGTAAAGCCCAATTCTTTCATCTCTTTTCTGGCATCTTTTATGGTTTTTCCACGAATATCAGGAGGTACGATGGCTTCATCCGATCTCATTTTTGGTATATAGACTTTTTTTCGGCAAAAAAGCTTGACTGTTTGAAATGTTTTGATCTTGCTTCCCCAAGCAGGATCTGATCGAACAAGTATATTTCCCTCTTTATATGATCTGTTTTCTACCTTCTCTGTTTTAAAATAGACCTTTCCTAATCTTGCTTTTAGTTTTTCAATATCTTTGTTTATGCCATCGCACTTTCTATTTTCCCAGTTTGGCAATATAGTCTCTTTTAGTTTTATCGTCGCTATCTTTACTTCAGAACCAGGAGCTATACAACTTATCTTCTCATCAAGAACTTTACCCTCTGCTATCTTATAAACAGATTTGTGATTTTTTATATAATTCAATACATCCACATAGACAACTTTTGGTTTAAAACCGGCTCTCTTTAGTTTTGTGAGAGCATTGTTTATATCTTGATTTTTAACATTTGGAGGATAGATACATTTTATAAGTTTGTAAACTTTTACATGTACTTTGGTAGGTCGAAACAGTATAGTTCCCGCTTTGACATCTTGATAATAAATTTTACCATCAAGTTTTCTGTTTTTTGCATTTTCTGCTATCTTTTTATAGGTTGGAGTTATGATGAGATATCTGTTTTGCTTAGCCTTTTGTAAACTCCACCCCTTGGTTAAATCAGGCATTTTAATCTTTGGAAAAGCATAAATCTGCACACCTATATATCTTGGTTTTTTGATTAAAGAGCCAGCCTTTATGCTTTGAGAAAATATCTTTCCATAGAGTTTAGGATTGGTTGTTTTTTTATATATATCTTGAATATATCCTATGGGAAGTTTGTATTTTTTTATCTTCGCCTTCGCTTCTTCTAATGTTAGCCCTTTAAGGTTTACCATTTTTTTTATCGGACCGGCATATTTATAAACATATAGTGTCAAAAGCACATTTCCATTTGCATCATACAAAGTGCTGCCACTTGAAGCATAACTTCTGTTTTTGCTTGGACCTTGCACCCATACTCTTTTTGTTTTTGAGCCAGAAAAAGAGGGAACAGTAATAGTTTCATAATGCCCGTAAGAACTATCGTGTGTACTGCCTCCAGCAGAAGCAGGTGAACCTTTTGCAACGATAGTTTGTCCAGGATTTATGCTTTGTTTATAGATTCTGTTATATTTATCTGATGTAGTTGGAGTGTATAAAATCTTCAATGATATATTGGAATTTTTTAACTCTTTTTTTACTTCATCTATCCCTTTGCCTATAAAATCTTTCATGCGAAAGCTGTTGTACCAAACCGCATATACAACTCTATTTGAGATATGTATCTCATCTATCTTGTCAAATTGTGATATGTTTCTTGCGGGTCGATATCTAAATCTAACACGAAAATGCATCTGATTCGCTTTGTTTATCAACTCTCGACCGCTTTTAAGGCTACCAAAAGGATTATATGCTGCCAAACTGTTTGTCGTTATCACCAATAGCAAAGCGATCATTGCCAACCATATGTGCTTAATTAAAATTTTCATCTATGATTCCTGTAAATATATTGAGTAAATGGGTTTTAAAAATCCAAACCCCCATCAGAACGATATTTATAATCACATGTTACACTAGTATGTAGTCCCCCTGAAGTATCCGTGGTTGTAGTGCTACTAATATTTTTTACTATGGCATAGGTATTGTTTGGTAATTTTACGGCATACACATGATCGTCATTATTTGTTGCTGCCACAGGTTGGGTGTCATAACCGGTTGTAGGAACACTCATATGGCTAAAATTTACATTCCCTGATCCATCAACTCCCAAATCTTGAATTTGGGCTCCAGAGTCCGGCCAAAAAACATTTCCTTCCAAAAAGATATCAGATGTTCCCATATCAAAATTTGAAATATCTACGATAGTTCCGCTATCAAATATAAATCCTTTATGTTGATTTCCTCCACTTGGTAAATCATCATATGATAAAGTGAATGAGCCACTTTCTATGTTATCATCTCCACTGTTTGTCGTATTGTTTATTATGTCAGCTATACTTTTTTCACTTATATCTCCAGAATTATTAACTGTTATAAGTTTTTCATTGGAAACAGATACGACTGAACCATCAGCTACTTCTTGTGCATCACTTAATCCAAAAATAAGAGGATTTTTCATACTATATAACATAGCACCATATTTGCCATCTATAAAACTAAATTCCGTTATACCTTTGTCGCTATAAACCTTTCCATCTTTTGAAGATTCTAATGTCCTGTTAAAACTAATACTTACAAGATATTTTCCACCTTGATAAGCTATAGAATTAATGGTAAAATCTATTTGTATATTGTCAAAAACATTAAAATCTTTTCTCAAAGCCAATTCAAGAGTTGTATCATCCCCGGTAAAATCTTCACTAACATATCTCATAAAACCGGATAAATCTTCATTGGAGTATGAAGTCTTTAAGTGATCAAGAGTGTTTCTGACTATTTCTTTGTAATTTTTGTTTATTATAGTAATAATTTTATGTGTATCTTCTAAGTCATTAGTTTTGCCAGTTGTGTCAATTATTTGGATATATATATTGTATTTTTTGTCAATCTTCGGTTCAAATGAAAAATCAAAAGCACCATCCCTTGTTAATTTTGCTTTTTTCCATGTCTTTTTGCCATCTAATGTAATAAGCACTCTTGCTATATTGGAATTTCCTGCATTTGCTTTTCCTCGTATATGAAGATATCCGTTGTCCAAAGAATCTTTTGAAAAGACAATCTCTTTTTTTGTCGAATCAAAAGATAGAGAGTTGATATATAGATAATTGATATTGACACTACTCTCGTTATGTCCAAAAATCCACCATTTTGCATTTGCATTAGTAAATACAAGAAATAACAATAACGGAAATAATAATATTTTAAATCTATTTTTCATTTTAAACTCCTTAAAATCTTATCCTAACACCTAAAATGGTGCCCCTCTCTCTAAAATTTTTTGTATTTGTCGTATATGTGAAATCATTGTAAAATGCTCTAGCATAGATCATAACTCTCTTAAATGAGAAAAATATTTTAGGTCTGTAATAAATATTAAGGTTCAAAAAAACTTTTTTGCTATCGTCGCTTAGATCTCTATCGGATTTATTTTCTCCAATCTTTAATTTACCGGATAATCTATATTTCATAACATCCACACCTAAACCAATCGATGCCTCATAATATTTATCAAGAGAACTCTTTAATTCATCTTTGTTAGATCGAGAACCTATATATAAAGAGGGCTTAAAAATATAATCTTTCTTTCTAATTTTACCGTTAAATTGTGTATTAATCCTGAATTCATGACTATCTTGAATATTTCCATCTGTTTTATAGCTATAATATGAAATATTTGTTGTATTGTAAATTTTTGCAAATCTGTCACTCATAGAAAAGTCTATGATATGATTTGTTATATTATTTGTGGTATCTGTTATATCTAACTTATAGGTTAGATCAATAGTATTATGTCTTCTACCAAAAGCTTTTTTGTATGTTATTCCGATACTGGGTCTATACACATCTTTTCTATCGATTAATTGTCCGTCCAAGTCATTTCTATACCATAAAAAACCTATATGTGTTACAATCTTTTTTGTAGCTTTATATCTCCAAGAAGTTTTAAACTTTTCTCTATCCGGAGTTGCCGAACCTGTTAATGTAATATAATAAGGTGAAACTCTTTCATACTCCACCAAAACTCTACTTGGATTTTTATTTCCGATTGCTCTTATTTTAAAAGCATTGCCGCTAAAATTTTCATTTGCAGTTGTATCAGAAGTATTTTTCGTGTTATTTGAATGGGAAAATTCACTATAAATATCTAAGTCCGGTATGGGTATATAATTTATATCCATAGTATATAGATGATTATTGTATAACGGAACACCTCCAAATATTCTATCTTTATCGTTAGAATAGACAAAACTTACACCTATATCCATTTTGCCATCCAAAATTTTCCTTCTGTACCTAGTTCCATAGACACTTCTTTTTATTGCTTTTGTTTTGTTGTCCCAAAAGCTATCCCATCTTGGATATGCTATACCATAAACTATTTGTAGTTGATTTGTAATGTCTTTACTAAGATATCTATAGGATACACCCTTTAAAGCTGTATTTAAAGAGTATTGAGAAAAAGATTCAAATACATCTCCAACTCTAAATGTATTTATTTTATTTTTAAGGGTAATTTGCATATTTGTAATAGAAATATCTTTAGGATCCTTTTTTCTATTATCTGTTGCCTTTAAACCTAAATTTATAATATATTTATATTTTTTAAGTTTACCTTTTTTGTAATAATTAAAAATATTGAAATATCTTAATCCATCCACAAGAGAAGAGTTTTTTTTGCCGGGACCGGTTATATCATTGTATTGAAGATAAAAATCATTCTTGATGGCAACTTTATCTAAATCTGAAGAAAATAATGTTAAACTTATAGGGAATATAGCTACGAAAAAAGAAAATAAAAACTTTCTATAAGATAAAAAAGATAAAAATTTCATAATCAAACCTTTTTGCAAAGTTAAAAAAACATAATATAGAATCTATATCATAAATAAGATTCAGCTCTTTGTTTTAACTTAATTATTAAAATTAAATTTTTTTACTAAGTTAATTATACTATCATATATTTAAAGAAAAATAAAATAATAAAACAATTTATTTAGAACGGATTTTGCTTTATTGGAACGGATTTTGCTTCAATATAGTATCAAGATATCGTTTCAAGGAAAAATTATTGAAAAAGATCATTTTATTTTTAACCGTTTTATTCGTTTTGTTGCAGGCTGAAAAAATTCAAAATCTTGTAAATGTTGTGGGCGTAAGAAACAATCAAGTTATAGGATATGGTCTTGTAGTAGGATTAAACGGTACCGGTGACGGTACAACATCCGCTTTTACGGTAAGATCTCTTTCAAATCTTCTTCAAACGGTAAATGTAAAAATAGATCCGAAAGATATCAAATCAAAAAATATAGCCGCAGTTATAGTAACCGCAAAACTTCCTCCTTTTGCAAGACAAGGAGATAAACTCGATGTTACGGTATCATCTATAGGCGATGCAAAATCCATAGAAGGCGGAACTCTTTTGATAACTCCGCTTAAAGGCGTAGATGGTAAAATATATGCTTTGGCCCAAGGTTCACTTAGCATAGGCGGAAAAAACGGCAGAGGAAGAGGAGAGTTAAATCATCCTACAGCAGGAACTATACTTAATGGTGCCTTGGTTGAAAGGAATGTTGCATATGATATATATGATAAAAAGTATTTAAAACTTTCTTTAAAAAATTCCAGCTTTCAAACCGCTATGCAGATAGAAAAGTCACTTAATGCTATATTTGATGAAAAAGTAGCTGTTGCAATTGATCCAAAAACAATCAACTTAAAAAAACCGGATGATATGAGTGTGATATCATTTATGGCCAAGATTTTAAATGCGGATATATCTTACAAGCCGGATGAAAAGATAGTCATAGACGAAAGAACAGGTACCATAGTTGCGGGGGTAGGTATAAAAATAGATCCTGTGGTTATAACACATAAGAATATAACTATTAAAATAGAACCTGTAAAAAAAATTATAGATAACAACAGCAGTATAAAAATAGGAAACAAAGTTGCGATCAATACAAAAGATTTTGCTTTAAATATGGAAAAAAACAGTGTTACCATATCTAATTTAACCAGAGCATTACAAAAACTCGGAGCAAAACCTAAAGATATCATCTCTATCATAGAGAGTATCAAAAAAGCAGGTGCTATACGAGCAGATGTGGAGATAATATGATCAAGATAGACAATTATGTGGCTTTAACTGATGCAAACAGTATGCCAAGAATTATCAAAAGCGATAATGATACAAAATTAAGAGAACAAACAGATAAATTTGAAGCATTTTTTATCAAAAAGGTTTTGGATATTTCTATAAAAACAGATAATGCACTTTTTCCAAAAGGTGCAGGTGATGAGATATACAGATCAATGTATAATGATGCAATGAGTGATAAATTGAGCGGAAGATTTGGCTTTAGTGAATTATTGTTTAATTATTTGAAACAAAAAGGTTAAAAAAAAAATGAAATTGTCGATATATGAGCAGATAAAAACTGCAAAGGATAAAAGATGATTTCAAAGGTAAATGCTGGAAATGCATTGGTAAATAATTATAAAGTTTCCAACGATCAAGAAAAACGGCAGATACAAAATAAAAATTTAAAAAGTAAAGAAGAGAGCAGGTTAGAATCTATAAAAAAGAGTATTGAAAACGGATCATATAAAATTGATTTGGATAAGACTGCAAACAAGATAGCTGATACTCTAATCTGACTCCTTCTTTGCTCTATTTAGGAGTGAAGATGATAAACTACTATCTTAAAAGTTCCATTAAAAATATTGAAGATTTGATATCTTTGACAAAAAGTGACATAAAAGATATAAAAGAGGCAAATAATGATGCCATATATCAAAGAACAAAAATAAAAGATGAAATTTTAGATATATTTGAAAGCCAAAAGTCTTTACTCGATAGTGAATTGGTAAAACTTATGAAAATAAATGAAGGTATTGAATTGAATGAACTTTTAAATAAAGAAGAACAGAAAAATCTTGATATATTTAAAACAAAGTTAAAAGAGTTGCATAAAATAAACAAAGAGTATGCAAGACTCGTTGTTGCAGTCAATGAATTTTATACTTCCTTGTTTGATAAAATATTTCCTACGGAAATGGAAAATTATAAAAAAACAAATCCAAAAAGTTTTTCTTTGCTGAAAGTGAGTGCATAATGAGTCTTTTTAGTTCACTTGATACGGGTTATACTGGCTTAAATGCTTCTCAGCTGCAAATGGGAACCGTAAGTCAAAATATTGCCAATGCAAATACCGAAGGCTATACCAGAGAGCGTTTAATCACCAGAGCACAAGAACCTCTTCATACAACACCGGGAGATATAGGCAGAGGAGTAAAATTTGTCTCAGTTACCAGAATACATAATGAATTTGTTTTTTCAAGACTGAGAGAAAGCTCAAGTAAATTAGAATACAATAATTTTTCAAAACAAACACTTGAAGAAGTGGCAAAAGCCTTTCCTGATACTGATGGAGTAGGTTTGCAAAATGATATGAAAAACTATTTTGATGCATGGAACTCTTTGGCTTCAAATCCTACAAGTTCAGCATCAAAAACCGACCTTGCACAAAATACACAGACTTTTTTAAATAACTTGAAAGATACAAGAAAAAGAGTCAGATCTACCCAGGATGCATTGAATACACAATTAAAAGTAAGTATAGATGAAGTCAACTCTATAGGTAAAAAAATAGCTGATTTAAATGCAAAGATAGGAAATGTCGAATCCATAAAAAACAATCATGCAAATGACTTAAGAGACGAAAGAGACAAACTTGAACTGTCTCTTGCTAAATTGCTTGATTTTTCCGTTTTCAAAGGAGATATGAAAAGTGATATCAGTGTGGATAGGGATCTAACTGACGGCGGTAAAGAGTATTATTTAAATATATCAGGAGAATCTTTTGTAGACGGTGCTACTTTTCATCCTCTTGTTTTGGACAACAAAGATAATGAGAGTGCATATTATTCAATTTATCACGAAAGCCAAGATGGCAGTAGAATTGATGTAGGCAAAAAGATAACAGGCGGAAAAATAGGTGCAATTTTAAATTTGAGAGGCAGAGATATAGATGGAAGCACATCTTATCCAAAAGATGGAATAATTCAAAATTATATAGATTCTCTTGATGCTTTTGCAAAAGGATTTGCAGAAAAAACAAATTCGGTATATGCAGGTAGTGCGGTTGACAAGATGGATTCGTCACAATTGAGTTTAGATGATAATGCCGCATTGCTAAAAAGTGATTACAATATCAAACAAGGCAGTTTTGATATTGTTATGTATGACGGCGATGGCAATGAAATAGGCAGAAAAAGCATCAAAATAGATGAAAATACAACTATGGATGATGGCAGTGATAGCAGTATAGTTGGCCAATTAAACAAATCAACTGATGATAATGGCGATAACAATTCAACAAATGACTTTGATGATTATTTTTCAGCTTACTACTCTACCAATGGCCATATATTGTCGATTCAGCCAAAGGGAAACCATAACTATAAAATAGCTATCGAAGATCACGATACCAATTTTGCAGGAGCAACAGGCATCAACTCTTTTTTTATAGGTGATAATGCTTCAAATATTTCTTTAAAGAGAGATTTTATAGATGATCCTACAAAGATAAATGCTTATAAAAATCCGGTTGACGGTGATAATCAGATAGCAAATCAAATATTGCAGATCCAATATCACGATGTAGAGTTTAAGTACAATAACGGTTTAACCATAAAAGATACCCCTGATGGTTTTTATAGAAATATTACCGGTAAAATTGCAACAGATGCACAAAACAGCGGAAGAGACCAAGAAACTTCTCAGGCAATTTTTAATGCTGTAAACCAAGAACAACAATCAATCAGCGGTGTTAATATAGACGAAGAGTTGGCAAACCTGTTAAAGTACCAAACAGCATATAGTGCTAATGCAAAAATAATAAGCACAATAGACAAAATGCTTGATGCATTGCTTTCGATTAAACAGTAAAAAAGAGAAAAAATTATATAATATGATATGATTAAAGTTCCTTATGTAAGTATAGTTATTCTTTTTTTGTTGATTTTTATTGTTTATTTTGGTGGCTATTTTTATGATGTGTCTGCATATCTTATCCACAAAAATGATATATTGCTTCCGCCGAGTCTTATCCACCCTTTTGGTACCGACAGACTTGGCAGAGACATACTTGCAAGGATTATAGAGGGTGGAAAAATATCTCTTGATATAGGTATTGCAAGTTCAGTTATAACAAGTTTTATAGGGCTTGGAGTAGGTATAAGTGCAGGTTTTTTTCAAAAAACTACAGATAAGATTATTGTAGTTATCATAGATCTTTTTTTAACATTTCCGACTTTTTTTCTTCTTTTGGCACTTGTAAGTTACATAAATGCATCTGTATGGGTATTGATATTTGTTATATCTGTTACAGGCTGGATGGGGATGGCGAGAATGATACGAAGTGAGAGCTTTGAAATCTCCTCAAAACCATATATAAAGATACTTTCTCTTGCCAAAGTAAGTAAAATAAAGATTATTTTTAAATATTTTGTTCCTTTGCTTGCTCCTATTTTTTTTATAAGTTTTACTTTCGGAGTAGGCGGAGCTATTTTGGCTGAAAGTGGACTGAGTTTTCTCGGTATCGGCATAACTCCGCCACAAATGAGTTGGGGAACTATCCTAAATGAAGGTAAAGAAGTTATAGATATAGCTTGGTGGGTAAGTTTTTTCCCGGGACTTTGTATATTTTTAGTAATATTTGCATTAGTAAATATTTCGGATTATCTTCAGCATAAAACAAATCAAAAAGAGAGTTTTGGTGTATGACGTAAAAAAACTTTTGGATAATGAAATCAAAAAAAGAGACAGATTTGATGAACTTATTCTTAAAAGACCCGATCCTCTTATGGTGGCAAAAAAATACAATAATGAGTACATTTCTCTTATATGTGCACTTTTTGCCTATGGAAATGCACATCAAATAGTAAAATTTTTATCTGACCTTGATTTTTCCTTGCTTGATAAAGGTGAAAAATTTCTTAGAAATAATTTTGGCAATCATTACTACAGGTTTCAAAGCAAAGAAGATGTATTGGAATTTTTTATTACTATAAGCAGAATAAAAAATAAATATTCTTTGGAGGATATTTTTTTTAACGGATATAAAAGAGAAAAAAGTATTTTAAACGGTTTAAGGGAGATTATCTCTTTTATTTATGATATAAACTCTTACAGATCGAAAGGATATGAGTTTCTCATAGGCAAAATCCCTGTTTTGCCGGTTAAATCTCCATATAAAAGATGGAATATGTATTTAAGATGGATGGTTAGAGATAAAACACATGATTTGGGTCTGTGGAAAAAAATAGATAAAAGTTCTCTTCTTATACCTTTAGATACTCATACATTTAATGTTTCAAAAAAATTAGGATTGCTAAACAGAAAAACTTATGATTTTAAATCAGTATCGCTTTTAACGGAAAAATTAAAAGAATTTGATAAAAATGACCCGGTAAAATATGACTTTGCACTATATCGCATAGGACAGGAAAAGATAGTTTAAAGAAGTATTAAATGATTTTTTGATAAAATTCCTCTAATTTATTTTTGAGGATACAAAGAATGAATGAAGTTTTTACTTTTTTAGGATTGTTCGGCGAAGGTCATACATATCTTTTTGCATCACATATTATATTGTCAGCTCTTATAGTTTTGGTATTGGCTAAAAGTGCAACATCTTCTTTGCAGATAGTGCCGAAGGGTATGCAAAATTTAATGGAAGCATATCTTCAGGGTGTTATAGCTATGGGTACGGATGTTATAGGCAAAAAGCAAGCTAAAAAATATCTTCCTTTGGTGGCAACTTTGGGTCTTTTTATCTTTGTATCGAACATGATGGAAATTATCCCCGGTTTTGAACCCCCTTCCGGCAATATCAATATGACCTTGACTTTGGCAGTTATAGTATTTTTATATTATAATTTCGAGGGTATCAAAAAAAATGGAGTAATCCACTATTTTGCACATTTCATGGGACCTGTTCCAATCCTTGCACCTTTAATGTTTCCTATAGAGATAGTATCTCATTTATCAAGAATTATATCATTGTCATTTAGATTGTTCGGTAACATAAAAGGTGATGATCTTTTTGTGGCGGTATTGTTGATGCTTGCCCCATGGGTAGCACCGCTTCCGGGATTTGCCTTGATGAGTTTTTCGGCAATATTGCAAACTTTTATATTTATGATACTTACTTATGTTTATCTTGCGGGAGCAGTTACTATCAGTGCAGAGCATGAAACTATTTGATGAATAAAGGCATTATTGCAATTATCATAAATTTACTACAGGGTGCCTCTTGGGCACTTGTAGTAATCGTATCTTCATATCTTTTTTTTCATACGCTTCCGTATGGTTTTTTTGTTGCACTGTTTTCAGCACTGTTCGGATCTTTTATCGGTCTGTTTTTTGTAAGTTTTTTTGAGCTTATAAATATACAGTATAAAAATTTTTTGCAAAATGAAAAACAGACAAAACTGTTAGAAGATATTTTGCACGAATTAAAAAAACAACAATAGGTTATTAGGGGCACCCTATAGTTTATCAGCAATATTCAAACACATTCTTTAATCACATTTAAAAGAAAAAAATGGTAAAATCATTTCTTATTTTAAAAAAAGGCTCATAATGTTTGAAGTTGTTATCGGCTTGGAAGTGCATATCCAATTAAATACAAAAACCAAGATATTTTGCTCATGTCCAACATCTTTTGGCGAAAAAGCTAATGCAAATGTATGTCCGGTATGTCTGGGTCTTCCCGGAGCTTTACCGGTTTTAAACAAAGAAGCGGTAAAAAAAGCTATCAATTTCGGACATGCTATAAATGCAACAGTACACAAAAAATCAATTTTTAACAGAAAAAATTATTTTTATCCGGATTTGCCCAAAGGTTATCAAATCAGTCAGTTTGAGATACCTATAGTTGAAAATGGTGAACTTTATATAGATTTTGAAGATGGAAATACCAAACGCATAGGTATCACAAGAGCTCATTTGGAAGAGGATGCCGGCAAAAATATACACGAAGACGGATACAGCAAAGTTGATTTAAACAGAGCAGGAACTCCGCTTCTTGAGATAGTCAGCGAGCCTGACATAAGAAGTATAGATGAAACCGTAAAATACCTAAAAAAACTTCATGCAATTGTAAGATATCTTGATATAAGCGATGCCAATATGCAAGAAGGCTCGTTTAGATGTGATGTGAATGTTTCTATAAGGCCAAAAGGGGATGAGAAATTATATACCAGAGTCGAGATAAAAAATATGAATTCTTTTAAATTTATCCAAAAAGCTTTGGAATATGAGATACAAAGACAAATTGAAGCTTGGGAAGACGGAGTTTATGAGAAAGAAGTTTTTCAGGAAACAAGACTTTTTGATGTACAAAGCGGTATTACAAAAAGCATGAGAGGCAAAGAAGACAGTGCTGAGTATAGATATTTTCCGGAACCTGACTTACTGCCTGTTATCTTGAGTGATGAAATGATAGAAGAAGGTAAAAATATCCCTGAACTTCCTGATGAAAAAAAAGAGAGGTATATAAAAAAGTACAAAATCAAGGAGTATGATGCTGCTGTAATTACTTCTTCTCTTCCTATGGTAAAGTTTTTTGAAAAGATGATAGAAGAGGGCATAAGTGGTAAAAATGCGGTTGTATGGCTTACTGTGGAACTGCAAGGAAGGCTTAAAAACGGATTGAGTATAGAAACTTCACCGGTTGATGCCAAAAAACTTGCCTCTCTTATAAAAAGAATAGAAGATAACACTATAAGTGCAAAAGCAGCTAAAGATGTACTTGATTATCTTATGGAACATGAAGAAGAGGTTGATGAGGCGATTGAAAAATTGGGACTTAAACAAATCAGTAATGAGAGTGAATTGCTTGCAATCGTAAATGAGATACTTTTAAAAAATGAAGATAAAGTCAATGAGTACAAATCCGGCAAAGAAAAACTTTTTGGATTTTTTGTAGGACAATGTATGAAAGCAAGTAAAGGCAAAGCAAACCCTGCCAAAATCAATAAACTTTTAAAAGAGAAACTTGCTTGAAAAAACTGACTAAAGCCATAGTTGAATTTTCATTTTTTTTAGATGAGTCTGTACGATACAATAAAACAAAAGCATTGATCAGACGAATACTTGAAGATCATAGTTATAAATATGGCAGGTATTTTAACTATTTTATGATATTTTTAATTATTTCAAGTGTTATTATTATTATAGATGAAGTAAAACATCCTATTGAGCATTGGCTTATTTTTTATGATATATATATAGTTACCGGTTTTTTTGTTGTAGAGTATATGCTTAGACTCTGGATTTATAATGATATGCATAAAATTATCATTGAAGAGTTTCAAGACAGTCTTTTTTTAGATAAATCATTTGATGCGTTAAATGCTTTTAAAAAAATAATATCTAAAAAAATAGAATATATCGTATCACCTTTAGCCATTATAGATTTACTTGCTATACTTCCAAGTTTTAGAGAGTTAAGAATTCTTAGAATCTTTGTACTTTTTAGAGCTTTTAAATTGCTTAGATATTCCAACCATATAACTCATTTTATGAAAATTCTGATTTCTAAAAAATCAGAACTTTTTATGATAATTTTTCTTTTTCTGTTTGTAATATTTATCTCAGGTGTCAGTATATATGTTTTTGAAGAACATATAAATCCAAATATAAAGTCTATCTATGATGCATTTTATTGGTCATTAATAACCATTACTTCAGTCGGATACGGAGATGTCGTACCAATTAGCAGTGAAGGCAGAAGTGTTGCTGCGATTGTTGTATTTATAGGAATTGGATTAATTGCTTTGTCAACATCAATCATAGTTTCGGCTTTTAATGAAAAAGATGAAGAATTAAGAAGTGAGAAGATAAAAAGTTTGATAGAAAAATTTTCAAGTTACTATCTTATATGCGGATATAGTCATTTAGCTGAATTATTAGCTACGAGACTTAAAAAATCCGAAGATAATTTTATCATAATCGATAATGACCCTCAGAAAGTGGATCAGGCAATAAAAAATGGATATTTGGCATATAAAGCTGATGCAAGCAGTAAACAAGTACTGATAGATTTACAAATGAGTAAAAAAGCTTTGGCGGTTATTACTTTGGCACAAGATGATATCCAAAATATTTTTATATCTTTAAGTGTAAGAAGTTTATCAAAAAATGTAATGCTTATTTCCAGAATGAGAAGCAAATACTCATACAAAAAGTTAAAATTAGCCGGAGTTGACAAAATAATTTCATCTGCCAATATGGCTTCCATGCTGGTTGGAACACTTGTCAACAAACCTTTGGCTACAGAAGCTATCAATAGCATACTTTCAGGTAAAAGAAATGCAAGATGCGAGCAGATAGAAGTATATAGTGATATGCCAATAGCCGGTAAAACGATAAAAGATATGGATATAAATTCTTACAGGTTAATACTTCTTGGCATATCCAGAAACAATGAAGGTAAAAGAGAGTTTATATTCAATCCCAGGGACGATTTTGTATTGATGCCCTCAGACATACTTGTTGTTTTGGGATATAGCATAAGTATAGCCAATTTTAAAAATATTATGAAAAAAAGAAGTGTCAAAAATGCAAGAAAAAAAAGATAGTATTTTACTTTTTGGATACAAAAAATACGGAGAAAAGATAGCATTTGCCCTTGAAAATAATGATTATGAAATTGTTATAGCCGATACAGACAAAGAAAATATAGAAAAAGCGGAGAAAAACGGACATAAAGCTTATTTTATAGATATAGAGAATGATGAAGATATAGTTCAAATACTTGTTTCTTATACTTTCAATCATATTTTTTGTGCAATGGATAATGATGAAGAAAATATATATCTTGCAATTACTATGAAATCAATAGACAGCAATATAGATGTTATTTCGATTTGCCAATCAAAAGACAGTGAGCAAAAACTCGAGCTTGCAGGAGTTCGTGGAATTCTAAATACTCTTGATGCAACTGCACAAAATATTTTTCATTTGTTAAAAAATCCCATAATGATAGAGGCAATAGAAGATATACTTTATTTTAATTCCGATATAGATTTTGTAGAGCTTGAAGTACCGAAAGATTCTTTTTTGGATGGGAAGTTTATCAATGAAATAGACTTTAAAAAAGATTACAATATTATACTTCTTGGATTAATTGATATTGAATTTGCCGATAAATTTATCTTTGCAACAAAAGGTGTAAATCATAAAATAGATGAAGGTGATATACTATTACTTATAGGGCTGAAAGAGGATTTAAAAGTATTTAAAGAAAAGCTGATTCAAAGTACTGTGGAGAAGTAAAATTATGGATATAGGTGTAATAGGAGCTGGGAAATGGGGTCAAGCTTTGCATTTTTCTTTTTTGGAAAATCACAACTCATTTATAACCTCAAGAACAAAAAGAAATATAAAGAATTTTACCGACATTAAGAGTGTACTTGATAAAAAATATATAGTATTTGCTCTATCATCTCAATATGCAAGAGAGTGGATGAAGAAAAATTTTAAATATAAAAATCAAAAAGTTCTGGTTGCATCAAAAGGCATAGAAGCAAAAAGCGGTAAATTTTTAAATGAAATTTTTATGGAGTTTGTTCCTGTCGAAAATCTGGCTTTTATATCAGGCCCGTCCTTTGCATCAGAAGTCATAAAAAAATTGCCAACGGCTTTGGTTATAAGCTCCACTTCTTTGCAAACTGCAAAAGAGTTTGAACAATTCTTTCCAAATTTTATAAAAACTTATCATGATGATGATGTGATAGGAGCAGAAATTGCAGGAGCTTACAAGAATATCCTGGCAATTGCCAGCGGAGTATGTGATGGTTTAAAGCTTGGCAATAATGCAAGAGCAAGTCTTATATCAAGAGGCTTGGTGGAAATGAGCAGATTTGGAGTTTATTTTGGTGCCAAAAAGGAAACATTTTTAGGTTTGAGCGGATCGGGAGATCTTTTTTTAACTGCCAGTAGTGAACTTTCAAGAAACTATAGAGTAGGAAAATATCTTGCCGGTGGAAATTTGCTTGAAGATATACTTTCAAAGATAGGAGAAGTGGCTGAAGGTGTCGCAACAACATATGCTGTCAAAAGGATATCTGTAGAGAAAAACCTTTATATCCCCATTGCAAATGAAGTTTATGAAATTTTGGAAGGCAAACCGGCTTTGAAAAGTCTAAAAGATTTACTTAAGGGTACTTCTAACAACTTGAAGGTTTAAACAAAGCAGAGCCCAATCTTACCATATTGGAGCCACATTTTATCGCAAGTTCAAAATCCCCGCTCATACCCATAGAACAAACACAAGCCCCTTTTGATTTTAAAGCTTCATATATTTTATAAGTTGTTTCAAAACTTTTTTGTATTTGTGCCGTATCATCAGTGTGTGCACCTATGCTCATAACACCTTTCAAAGTTAGTTTCGGACACTCTTGTATAATTTGATGATAAATATCTATAGCTTTTTCAGGCATTACACCAGCTTTATTTTTTTCTCTTGCACTGTTTATCTGTAATAAAACAGGAATTTTTTTATTCTCTTGTACTCTTTTATTGATTTGTAAAGCAAGTTCAATACTATCACACGACTGTATCAGTGAAGGAGATAGTTTTATTAAATGATTTATTTTATTTTTTTGCAATCTTCCTATAAAATGCCATTCAAGCGGCAAATCGTTTAATTCATTTATTTTTTCTTTTAAATCCTGTACTTTGTTTTCTCCAAAGGCTCTTTGTCCGATTTGATACAGTTTTTTTATATCATTGCTACTGCTGTATTTGCTTACGGCTATGATTTTAATGATATTGTATTCATTGGTCTGTATTCTTGCTTTTTCAATTCTTTGCAAAACTTCATCATAATTCTTTTCATAAAAATTCATTCAAATATCCTTGCTAAGTCATTATAAGTCGAAAATATCATAAGTGTCAAAAGCAGTACCCATCCGGTATAAGTTAATCTTTCATATATCTTTTCATTTGGAGCTTTTTTTGTAATCATTTCATAAATATTAAACATTATATGTCCTCCATCAAGTGCCGGTATGGGAAAAAGGTTTAATATACCAAGATTAACCGATATGAGTGCACTCAATCCCAAAAGAGCAACTATGCCGGTTGAAGCCGCCTGAGAAGTAATGCTTACGATAGAGATAACTCCGCCTATATCTTTTGTAGGAACTATTCCTTCTATCATTTTTTCTATACCTATAATGATAAATTTAGATGCCCTGAGGGTTTCGTTATAGGCAAAAGATATAGATTCCAAAAAAGAGTATTTTTTTATATAACTTTTTCCAAGAGGTAGTATGCCTATAATCTTTCTCTTTGTATCTTCGCCAAAAATATTTTTGGTTTTTTCAATATCGGGATAAAGAATTTTTTTGATAAGTTTATTGTTTCTTCGAATAACAATATCCAATCCATCTCTTGAATTTTCAATAATATTTTTTATCTCATCCCAACTTTCAATTTTTATACCGTTTATAGAGATAATTTTATCACCTTTTTGGAGTTTTGCCTGAAATGCGGGTGAATTTGGATAAACTTTTCCAATTTCCGGCATTAATTTGTGAACTCCTATATTGCCTATGGCAATGTAAAGAAAAAATGCAAGTAAAAAGTTGGCAAAAGGTCCTGCAAAAAGTATGGCTATTCGCTGTAAGGGAGTTTTTGAATTGTAACTGTCTTTGTCGTGACTGACTTTTGAAGGATTTAAATCATCCTGCCCTTTCATTTGTACATATCCTCCAAGAGGTATGGCACTTAGACAATAATTTGTTCCTTTGTAAAATTTACATAAAAGTTTTTTACCAAATCCTATACTGAAAACTTCAACTTTGACTCCAAAGAGTTTGGCAACACTAAAATGTCCTAATTCATGAAAAAATATCAAGAAAGAGAGTATTAAAAGTGAAACGAAAATCCCCATCAACTCTCCTTTATATAAGTATATATGTATTCAAATCCCGAATACAGAGTAATAACCACCGCAAACCATAAAAGAAGTGATCCGAAACTCCAATTCATCATCAAAAATCCTATGGCAAACATTTGTGCAACTGTTTTGGTTTTTCCGATAAAAGAGGCTTTTATATTTTTCCCCTCACTTGCCATAAGCACCCTTAGGCCTGTTATAAAAAATTCTCTGGTTAATATCAAAAAAATTGCCCATGGATTAGCTCTATCTATATACATAAGTCCGAGAAATGCTGCAAGTACCAGCATTTTATCTGCAAGTGGATCAAGTATGGCCCCAAGCTTTGTCATCTGATTCCATCTTCTTGCTATAAAACCGTCAAAAAAATCAGTTACACTTGCAAGTACAAAAAGAAGTGCGGCAAAATAATCAAGCCAGCTTGAATGGATACCATGTAAAAATCCGCTACTTCTATCAACTAAAAAAAAATACATTACAGGAGCCATCAGTACCCTTGTAAAAGCCAATATATTTGGAAGATTCAGCATTATTTAAAAGTTGTTCCTCCATCAATGATGAGTGTTTGTCCGGTTATCCAATCAGCTTTTTCACTACATAAAAACAAACAAGCTCCTGCTAAATCTTTTGGTTCACCCATTCTACCAAGAGGAGAGAGTTCAACTACTTTTTGTTTTACTTCCTCATAGTTGGTAAATGCTTTTAATGCATCAGTGTCTATAGGACCACCACTTACCGCATTTACTCTTATACCCATATGCCCAAGTTCGGCTGCAGCATATCTTACCATTGCTTCAACTGCAGCTTTGTTTGTACCGTGTCCCGCATAATTTTCAATATATACAAGATTTCCGGTACTGCTTATAGACAAGATACTGCCGCCTCCGGCTTTTTCTATTCTTTTTGCAGCTTCTTGGGCACCTATAACAAAAGCTACGACAGTTGCGGTATAGATATTGTTGAGTCCTCTGGGTTTTAATCTCATAAACTTTCCATATCCTCCGACAACCGCACGACCTGAAATAATAGCATTTGAAATAAAAAAGTTTATTTCATCAAAATCTTTATCAATTTTTTTGAAAACATCTTTATATGTTTCAGGCTCAAGAATATTTAATTGGTAATATCTTGCTTTGATATGATAATTTTCCTCCAAATCTTTGGCTATCTTTTTAGCTTCATCTTCATTTGAGTGATATGTAAAAGCTATATTTGCTCCTGCATTTGCAAACTCATATACTATAGCTTTGCCTATACCTCTTGTTCCTCCGCTGATAACCAGTGTTTTTCCTTCTATACTGCTTTGTACACTCAATTAAAATCCTTCTATATCAAAATCAGTCATAGCTTTTTCAATTCTTACTAAGTTTTTATTGCTTGGCATTGTAAGAGGAAGTCTGTATTCCAAAGTATCAATCAAACCGGCTATATACATTGCTGCTTTGATGGGTATCGGATTGCTTTCTATGAAAAGTATTTTGTTTAAATTGTATAACTTGTCATTTATCTCTTTTGCCTTTTGAAAATCACCGTCCAAAGCACTGTGTACTAATTCACTTTTTAACTTTGGAAGCAAATTGGCAGTTACTGAAATGATACCTTTTGCACCATTTGCAAGCATGGGATAATCTATAGCATCATCACCGCAAAAAAGACTAAGAACAGGCCTTTGACTAAGAAGTTCTATGGCTCTGTCAACTGAGCCGGTAGCTTCTTTTATGGCAAAAATACCAGGAACATCATCATAAAGCCTAAATACGGTTTCAGGAAGCAAATCAACCCCGGTTCTGCTTGGTACATTGTATAAAACAACCGGTATTTCAACCGCATTTGCTATAGTTTTATAGTGCTGATAAAGACCTTCTTGTGTTGGTTTGTTATAATATGGAGCAACAGAGAGTATCCCATTTGCTCCTTGCAGTTCTGCAAATTTTGCCAAATCAACTGCTTCATGGGTTGCATTGCTTCCTGCCCCCGCCAATACTTTAACATTTGTATTTTTGCAGGTTGCGGCAGCAATTTCAATACATCTTTTATGTTCATTGTGTGAAAGTGTTGCACTCTCTCCCGTAGTTCCGACCGGAACAACAACATCTATGCCGTTTTTTATCTGTCTTTTTATAAGTTTTTCATATGCCACCTCATCTAATTTGCCATCTTTGAACGGTGTGATTAATGCAGTCATAGCACCTTGAAAATATTTCATTTTTCATCCTTTAAAATTATCATAGTGGAATTTTTACTGTTAAAGTATTTGTTGGCTACAGTTTTTATTTTGTCAAGTGTTAAATTGTTTATATTTTTTTCATACTCAAGCAACGGTTTTATATCTCCTCTTGCAAAGTAACTACCATAAAGATTTGCTACCCCCGAGGAACTTTCAAGCGAATAGATAAAATCAGCTTTTGTATTTGTTTTAATTTTTTTCAACTCTTTTTTTGTAACTTTGCCATCTTTTATCTTTTGTATCTCTTTTAATATCTCTTTTTGTACGACTTCGCCCTTTATACCGGGATTGCAAACTGCCATAATGATAAAAAGTCCGGGATATCTCTGTTCCATATTGTATGCAAATATTTGGTTGACCAATCTTTTTTTATCTACAATGTTTTTTACAAGTCTGCTGCTTTTTCCTCTGCTTAAGAGTTCGCCGATAGCTGAAAGTGCAACCTGGTCTTTGTCTTTAAAATCAGGAATATGGTATGCGATTGCGACCATTTCTACCTGAGTTTTTTTATGAACAATGATATTTTTTTGACCGTCTTGAGGAGGTTCGACCTGATGAGACCTTCTTATCCTGCTACTGTTTTTAATAGAGCCGAAATATTTTTCACTCTCTTTAAAAACCTTCTTAGGCTCTATATCTCCGGCGACAATAATGATGGCATTTTTAGGTTGGTAGAACATTTTGTGAAATGCTCTTATATCATTAATATTCCAATTTTTTATATCATCTATAAAACCGATAGGTGTCCAGTGATATGAGTTGTAAAGATAGGCATTGTTAAAGAGTCTAAAGTAAAGATATCCCATAGGAGAGTTATCCGTTCGCCAGTATCTTTCTTCAAGCACCACTTTTCTTTCTGTTTGAAATTCATCATCTTTTAAGTTCAGATTTGCCATAAGTTCTGCAAAAAGTTTTAATGATTTTTCAAGATTTTTGGAACTGCTTTTTATAAAATAGTGTGTAAAATCAAATCCTGTAGAAGCATTGTTAACTCCGCCATATCCTTTTACAATTTTATCAAATTCACCTGCTTTTAAATGTTTTGTTGATTTAAAATTCATATGTTCAAGCATATGAGCTATGCCGCTTTTGCCCATGATTTCATCACCGCTTCCAACCTTATAGTAAATATCGGTTGTTATAACATTTGAACCTTTATTTAGCGGTATGGTGACGATTTCAAGACCATTTTTAAGTATTTTTGTATAATATTTCGGAAGAGTACTTCCCATTAAAACTCCTATAGTTGAGATTGTTAGTAAGATAGTTTTTAAGATCAATGTTTTTGCTCCTTTAAATCCGCACCGACAGCCTCACTTATATGAGAGTATCCGTCCCCTTTTAACTTTTCAATAATACCTTTGTTTATATCTTCTACAATTTTTGGTCCCTGAAAAATAAACGAACTGTATATTTGCACCAGCGATGCTCCTGCTCGGATTCTTTTGTAAGCTTCATCAGCACTTCCTATACCTCCGGCACTAATGAGTGTAATTTTACCAAACAGTTCTTGTGATAGACTTTTAAAAAAGTTATAACTTTTATCTTTTAAAATATCACCGCTTATACCTCCGAAATCTTTTGCATCTGGCAATAAAGAGTAATCTGTGGTGGTATTGGTTGCTATGATACCTTTTGCACCATGATTTAAGGCAACAGTTGAAATGGATACGGCTTGTTCGATATCCATATCGGGAGCAATTTTGAGAAAAATAGGCTTATTTGTCTTTTTTAAAGCTATATCAAACAAACTTTTTATAAAGTCCTCATTTTGTAAATCTCTTAAGCCTTTCGTATTTGGTGAAGAGATATTTACAACAAGATAATCGGATAAATCTTTAAAATTATCAATCAAAACAGCATAATCATCTATGGCATTTTTTAAAGGAGTGACTTTGTTTTTTCCTATATTGGCACCTAACGGAATTGCATAAGGATACAGTTTAGCTACTCTTTTGGATATAATTTCCATACCGTCATTGTTGAAACCCATAGCATTTTGCAATGAGTTAAATTTGGGATATCTAAAAAGTCTAGGTTTTGGATTGCCGCTTTGAGGCTTTGGCGTGAGCGTGCCATACTCTATGTGACCAAAACCGAGAGCATTCAATGTTTTTATCATAGTAGCATTTTTATCAAATCCTGCAGCCAGTCCGACGGGATTTAAAAAATCCATACCCAAAATATTCTGTCTTATACTTTTATCTGTTATAAAATGTTTTTTGGCATAAGAAGACAAAGCAAACGGGCAGATATAAGGAGCATATTTAAAAGCAAATTCTGCAATGTTGTGAGCATTTTCAGGCTGAAATTTAAACATAATCTTTTTTAAATCCTGATAATCAATCATCAATAACCTTTTAATTTATTGGAGGTATTCTAAATAGATTATACAAAATATTCCCTTAAGGAGCGGTATAATATAATCTTTAAAAAATTAATCGGATAAGAGATGATACAAGTATTGGTGATTTTATTTGCAATATATTTGATATTTGTTATTTATCTTGAGTATTTAGTTTCAAAACTATATAAAAAACTATGTAAAGAGCCGAAAACAGGTTTGAAAATGTTTTTTATAGGTTATAGAAAAAAGATAAATTGCATAGAAGAACTTAAAGAAAATCATATAGAAGTAGAAAAAGCACTTTCTGTTGACAGAATTATAAAAAAATTATCACTTTTGATGATGGTTATGGTGTTGATTTTGATAATAACACAAAAATTTTAGAGGTATTCGTAATTTTATGTTTTTGTTTAAAATTTTCTTTCAAATAAATATTTTCCGATTCCTCTTAGGGTGTCTTTGTCCATACCAAGTTCAGGCATAAGCCCATAATAATTTACAGCTTTTGGGAAGAGTGAGAATTTTTTGTTTGGAGAAAATACCCAGTTTGAAAGAGCATTTACAAACTCTTTTTCTTTAGGATATTTGTTTTTGTATTTTTGTACAATTTCCGTTATCAGCGGAGCGGATGAACGATCTTTTAAAGTGTGACAAGAACCGCAGTTTCCGTCAAATATGGTTTCATTTATGTCCGCTCCCATTAAAATACCATAGGTAAAAAAACAACCTATAACTACTTTTCCCATTTTGTTCCTTTAATTGTATCCATAATCTTTATACCCATTGAAAGAAGTTCTTCTCTTATTTTGTCTGCGACTTTGTAATTTTTTTCTTTTTTTGCTTCGTTTCTTTTATTTATAAGATTTTCAATCAACTTTTTTTCTTCTTTTGTGACTCCTATTTGAAAATATTCAAAACTGTCTTTGCTTCCGATACCGAGAACTTTTGATATAAATTCCAAATTTGCCGCCAATTCTTTTTTTAAAGTTTTATCTTTCGCATTAGCATCAAGTTTTTCATTTGCCTTGTTTATCATATCTTCTATGATACTCAATGCTTTGGAAATATTAAGATCATCACTCAATGCTTCAAGCAGTTTGTTTTTAAACTCTTTGCCTGTTTTTGAAATTTCGCAAGGATATATTCTTTTTTTTAGTCTGTATATTTTATCAAGTCTTTTTTTGGATACCAAAAGGTCTTCTTCATTAAAATTAAAATTTTGTCTATAATGAGTTGAAAGAAGATAAAATCTCAATATTTCTCCATCATAAACTTTCAGAGCATCTTTTATAAAAAAACTATTTCCCAAAGATTTGCTCATTTTTTCACCGTTTATGTTGACAAAACTGTTGTGTATCCAGTATTTTGCAAGTTTTTGATGAAAAGAGCATCTTGTCTGTGCTGCTTCATTTTCATGGTGTGGAAAAAGAAGATCAGCACCCCCACCGTGTATATCTATCTGATATTCGCCTTCGCCTGCAATATGTTTTTTTATCATAGCCGAACACTCTATATGCCATCCCGGACGACCATCTCCAAAAGGAGCATCAAAACTCGGCTCTGCGATTTTTGAAAATTTCCACAAAGCAAAATCTTTTTGATCTTTTTTGCCTATATGGCATTCAACTCTGTTTTGCAGATTTTTATCTTCGTATCTACCGCTTAATGATAGATATTTGTCATCTTTGGAGGTGTCAAAATATATACCGTCTTCAAGCCTGTATGCACAGCCGTTTTGCAACAGAGTATCGGTCATGGATATGATCTCTTTTAATGTCTGTGTAGCTTTTGGTTCTATATCTGCATCAAGTACATTTAATGCATGCATATCTTCTTTGTATCTTTTTATATAATGGGTTGTTATATCTTTTAAAGAAGAGTTGGTTTCTTGCATTTTTTTAATGATTTTATCATCAATATCTGTAAAATTTTTAACAAAAATAACTTTATACCCAAGTTCAACCAAAACTCTTCTAAGCAGATCAAATACTATCGAACTTCTTGCATGTCCCAAGTGTGCGTCATCATAGACTGTGGGACCGCAAACATATATAGAAACTCTATCCTTGTTTACAGGTTCAAATAAAACTTTTTTTTTCAAATGCGAATCATATATATACATCAATAAAATCCTTAAAAAATATCAAGATAATTACTTCAAATATCAAAGACAATACAAGATATATCAATTTTTTATCTCGAATTATATCTAAAAAATTTTTCAATCCAAACTCTTTGATAGTTAAAAAAAAGAGAACAAATCCTGCAAGTGAACCTGCAAGTGCAAGTCCGGCAGCCTTAAACGGAATAATCAAAGCCAATGAAAACACTATGTTTGTCCCCAGTGCCATAGATGCTATTTTGGCTGCTGTTTTTTGTTTATGCAAAGAGTATAGCCATAAAGAAAATATTTTGGATAACCCATAAGGCAGCAATCCTATCATATACATACTTAAAACTATAGCACTTTTGGCTGTATCGTCCGTATTGAATGCTCCTCTTTGAAAAAGCAGCCATATAATTTCTTTTGACAATATAATTCCGCCTATGGTAGAAAAACCAAGCAAATATACCAAAAACCAAAAACTTTTTTTGATAATCCGATGGGCATTTTTCGTATCATCATTTTTTATATATTTTGCAACTCTTGGAAAGATGGCTACTGAAACGGCAATAGCAAAAAGAGCCAAGGGAAGCTGAAAAATTCTGTTTGCATAATAAAGATAACTTATCGCACCACTATATAAAAAAGTAGCTAAAAAAGTATCCAAAAAAGCTGCTATTTGGGCTGTTGAATTTCCTAAAATCCCATGAAAAAACAGTTTATAGAAATTATCCAATTCCTTTTTGTTACTTCTGTTTTTTTTGATTGCTTCAATACCGTAAACAAATATCTTCATAAGACCTAATTTCTTAATAGCTACAATGTGAGTAAAAAGCTGTAAAATACCTCCTGCAACAACCGCATAACTCATATAGTAAACGATAATTTTGGCAGAAAGTCCTCTGGAATAGAGCAGGGCAAATATAAGAGATATGTTTAAAAGAGCAGTAGAAAAAGCAGTAGTTGCAAAATGATTTTTATATTGAAGCAGGGTTGATAAAAATGTAACACAAAAGATAAGCAAAAGATAGTAAAAATTAATTGCCACCAAAGGAGCGGCTTGTTTTATCATATTTTGATTAAAACCGTAAGCTATAAGTTTGGTAAAAAATGTATCAAATAAAGTTACAAACAGAGACAATATCAATATAATGAAAAAAAATCTTATAAAAATTGATGTAGCAAAATATAATTTATGTTTTGAATTTGTAAAAGCAGGCAGAAAGCTTTGCGTAAAAGCACCTTCGGCAAAAATTCTTCTAAAAAGATTTGGCAGTTTAAAAGCTACAAAAAACATATCGCTATATATATTTGCCCCAAGTACGGAAGCCGTCAAAAGGTCTCTTGCAAAGCCAAAAATCCTAGAAATCAGTATACCGAAACTATTTGTAAAAATTGACTTAAACACAATGGATAAACTCTCTTTTTATGTGTATTTTAACACAGATATACTTATGTTTAACTCAACTTTCAATAATTTTAGACTATAATAAATCCCTTGTAAAATATAAAAATATAAAAAGAAAGGTGTTGATTTGGCTTTTTTTGGTAAAAATAAAGATGAAAACGAAACTTATAGTGATGAGGTAAACTTTCAAAATATTATAATTGATACTGAAAATATCAATCAAGAATTAAAAAATATATCCTCTTCTTTGAATATACCTTCAAATCAACTTGATTTTACCATTCTTTCTTTTAAGAGTGTTTTTAAAACACATAAAGATGACGAATGGATGGAAATAAACAAATCAAACATAGAACAGTTCAAAGATGAAGATTTTCTTTTAAATGAAGAATTGCAGATAAAACAGCAATATAAAATAGAAATATTTTTAAAAGACGAAGAAAGCATGCCTTTGCTTGATATTATACTCGGAGGCAATAAATTCCTTACAAAGATTGTTGCTACGGTAAAGAAAAATTTCGATATAAAATACAGCAGTAAACTAAAAGAGTATATAGTTTCACAAATCAACAAAAGACTTATAAAACAATCAATGCTTATCTCTATATTTCAAAGTGAAATGGAAAAAGAGGTTGAAAAGATAGTGGCAAAGATAAGAATTAACAACTTTTTGGATGAAGATCATACATTTGTTGTTTGTAACTGTATAGAGCCTATAGCTGCGATAAATGACAAGCTTATTTTTCATTATAAAAAAAATGTCAATAAAAAAGATGAACACGGAAGAATTGATTATTCAAGAAGAGGATATATTCATGCAGTCCAAAAGGGCGATATCATTATAGAATATATAAAAGCAAAAGAGGGAAGAAACGGCAGAAACTGCAAAGGCGAACTTTTAAAAGTGAAAGAGCCTGTGCAAAAATACTCTATTGATTTTAGCGTCAGTGAAAATATAGAAAAGAAAGAGGATGAAAACAGGATAATTTTTGTTGCAAAAAAAGATGGATATGTAAATAAAGAAGGTGACAAATACGATATCAATGACAATATGGAAATTGAAGAGGTATCCTTTAAAACAACCGGTTCCATAGAAGCAAATCTTGAATCAAATGTTAAAATCAATATAAAAGAAAGTGATGTGCTAAAAGATGCCATAGGTCCCGGAATGAGTGTAGAAACTACTGAAATAATAGTGGAGGGCAATATAGGAAGCGGGGCGGTAGTCAAAGCAAAAAAGGTACAAATAGGCGGACAAACTCACAAGAATGCTTCTATATTTGCAGATGAGCTTGATATCAGTGTTCACAGAGGATATGCTGAAGGCAAAGATATCAATATCAAAAGACTCGAAGGCGGAAGAGTCAATGCAAAAACTGTAAAAATAGACCAAGCAATAGGCGGAGAAGTTATAGCAGAAAGAATTTTTATCAAACAATTGGTTTCAAATGTAACTTTGATTGCATCGGAAATTATAGAAATATCCGAATTAAAAGGAACAAACAATAAGTTTGTAATAGACCCTACAAGAGTATTGGGTTTTCATGAAAAAATTGATCAGTTGGAAGAAAAGTTAAAAAAGATAGAATCTGTTATAAATATAACTAAAAAAGCTATAAGAGATAAAAAACTTTTGATTGACAAAAACAAAGAACCAGCCCAACTTGTTAAACAGAAAATTATCGAGCTTAAACAATCCGGTCAAGAACCGGCCAAAACACTTATGAAGAAAATCAGAGATTTTCAGCAATTAATTACTGCTTACAATGCACTGCTTGAAAAATATAAAAAATACAAGAATGAAAGAGAAAGTATAAAAAAAGAGATAGAAGATATACAATCTACCATACTTAAAGCCAAGATTATCAACCGCTCAATTTGGCATGAGTATAATGAGATAAAATTTATTTTGCTTTCACCAAAAATTGAGATAACTCATGTGACTAAAGAGGGAGAGATATCAAAAAGTATTACACTCTCTAAAATTGAAGAGAATGAATTTCAAATCAATAGAAAAAGCGAGTTTGATATATGATTGTGGGAATCGAAGGAGAAGTAATCAAAAAAGAGCCTACACTTTTATATATAAAGACTTATGGCATAACAAGAGATGTCCATATTTCTTTAAATTGTAGTTCTAAGTTGGAAAAAGAAAAAATTGTATCTTTATATATAACCCAGATTATAAAAGAAGATAGTGATAACTTATATGGTTTTTTGGATTTGGATGAAAAATTTATATTTGATAGAGTTATCAAAATCAATGGTGTAGGACCAAGTACCGCTATGGCAATCTGCTCTACTTTTACACCTTCTGCTTTTGCAAAAGCAGTAGCAACAAATGATATAAATAGCATCAAAATGGTCCCGGGAATAGGTCCTAAAAGTGCAAAAAGAATACTTGTTGAACTCGGCGACTTTGCATTGGATACCGTAATTACACCAAAAAATAAAAGTTTTAACGAAGCTTTGCAAGCTTTGGAAAGTTTAGGTTTTAACAAAGAAAAAGTTAAGAAGATTTTACATGAGTGTAAAAGCGACGATACTGCCTCTCTTATTAAAGAGGCACTTAAAAAATTAAGCTAAGGATATCAAATTTGAACAGTTTTGCTATATTGTTTGGCGGAGTAAGTTATGAGCATGAGATCAGTATAGTTAGCGCAATAACACTAAAAAAAGTTATCGGGCAAAATACGGTTTTTATATTTTGTGATGCAAACAGAGAGTTTTATCTTGTTGATGCAAAAGATATGAAAGCCTCGTATTTTAGTAGCGATAGATATAAAAAATGTGACAAGCTTTCTTTGCAACAAGGAGGATTTTATAAAAAAACACTTTTTCAAGAAAAAAAGATAGAGTTTCAAACGATGATCAATCTTATCCATGGTAAAGAAGGAGAAGATGGTACAATTTCCTCTTTGCTTGATTTTTTTGGTATCGAATATATCGGCCCAAGGATTGAAGGCAGTGTAATAAGCTACAATAAAGAATTTACAAAACTATATGCACTATCGAGAAATATTGAAGTTTTGGATTATGAAGTATTAAAAAATACTGATGTAAGAAAATGTTCATTTGATTATCCTGTCATTGTAAAACCATTGCGACTTGGAAGCTCAATCGGGTTAAGCATAGCAAAAAATGAAAAAGAGTTTGATTATGCTTTGGATGTGGCTTATGAGTTTGATGATACTGTTTTGATAGAGCCTTTTTATGACGGTATCAAAGAGTATAATCTCGCCGGAGCAAAAACAAAAGACGGATATATATTTTCTTTTATCGAAGAACCGTTAAAACAATCCATTCTTGATTTTGATAAAAAATATTTGGATTTTTCCAGAAGTGAAGGTGTAAATAAGGCAAAAATATCAAAAGATTTGCAAATTTTTATGGAAGAATCTTTTAAAAAGCTTTATAGCAATATATTTGAAGGGGCTATTGTAAGGTGTGATTTTTTTGTAAAAGATGATAAGTTGTATATAAATGAGATAAATCCGGTTCCGGGAAGCCTTGCAAACTATCTTTTTGATAATTTCAATGAAGTAATATCCGATATATATCTGCCGAAAAACAGAATTGTACCTATAGAATATCGCTATATAAACTCTATAAATGCCGCAAAAGGAAAATAATATGATATAATACATAAAATTTTATGTATTATTTTATGTAAAGGCTGAAAAATATGGCGATTTTTAATAGTAATGAAATATACACGGCTACCGAAGTGGTGAGAAATTTTAGCTCAATCCTAAAAAGTATAAAATCCAAAGAGAAAAAAAGAGTATTTATAGTCAAAAATAATAAATTTGAAGCAGTTATGCTAAATATGGATGAATATGAAAAGTTAAATGATGCTTTTAATTTGCTTCAAGAGCTTTATAGAAAACAAAAAATACAAAACTAAAGACATAGATAATGGCCATAAAAAATATAACTTACAAAGATACTGTTTTTGTAATATCTTATGAAATTTTAAATCGGGACAAAACCGAAGATATAATTTTTTTGCACGGGTGGGGAAGCAATAAAGAGTTAATGAAGAGAGCTTTTGGTAAATATTTTAGTAATTTTAGACATATTTATATTGATATGCCGGGCTTTGGTAAAAGTTCAAACGATATGATTTTGGATACATTTGCATATAAAGAATTAATGGATAAATTTTTAAAAAGTATTTCATCGCACAACTATGTTGTGGTTGGCCACTCATTTGGCGGAAAAGTGGCGGTTTTGCTAAATCCAAAAAAACTTATACTTTTAAGCAGTGCCGGAATTAGAGTAAAAAAACCGTTGAAAGTAAGAGCCAAGATAATACTGTTTAAAAGTGTTAAATTTATTGGTTTTGGCAAACTGTATAAATTTTTTATATCGAAGGATGTAAAGGGGATGAGCCAAAATATGTATGATACATTCAAAAATGTGGTTGATGAAGATTTTAGTGATTATTTTAAAAACTTTTTGAATGAAGCTTTGATTCTTTGGGGAAAAGATGACAAAGCTACACCTCTTTCAAGCGGTATCAAGATAAAATCACTCATAAAGAAAAGCAAATTTTACCAGTTTGAGGGAGATCACTACTTTTTTTTAAAAAAAGCTAAAGAAGTGGAACAAAAAATTACAAATTTTATTGAGGTTTAAATGATATACAAAGAAATTTTTATACTTATTTCACATATTTTATTTACACTAAGTCTTGGCTGGTATCTTATCACCAATCTTCAATGGTATAATTATAAAATTGACAGAGTTTTGTTTAAACACAAAAGACAAACTTGGCATCTTTTTTTCTTTGTAATTCCAATATTTGCTTATTATATAACCGGTATATACTTTTGGATATATTTTTATTTTGCACTTTTGCCTTCATATTATGTATGGCAGAGAAAACTTGATAAAAAACTTGTATATACAAACAGAGTCAAAAGATTTTTTTTATTTTTGTTGCTTGCTGTCGTATTTGAGGACTTTTTATGCTTGATAACTCACAGATGCTATATTTACGGTGTTATACTTCCTTTGATTGCGGCAACAATTATAGGAGAAATTTTTGAAAGAATTTTATTTGAAGGTTTTAAAAAAGAGGCGAAACGAAAACTGCACAATATGCCTGAACTTAAAATAATATCCGTAACCGCAAGTTACGGTAAAACAAGTATAAAAAACTTTTTGTATCAAATACTGAAAAACAGTTTTAAAGTTTATAAAACCCCAAAAAGTATCAATACTGAAGCCGGTATCATAAAAGATATAAATACTTCTTTACCGGATGATACACAAATATATATTGCAGAAGCAGGTGCAAGAGAGAAAGGCGATATAAAAAAGATTGTTGATATATTGCAAAATCACTATGCAATAGTTGGCAAAATAGGACCTGCACACATTGAATATTTTAAAACTTTGGAAAATATTCGCAATACTAAGATGGAAATTATAGAGGGTAAAAATATTGTAAAAGCATATGTACATAAAAGTGCAAATATCAGCCCCAATGATAAAATAAGAGTTTTTGGTGATGAAATTAAAGAGGTAAACTCATCACTTAACGGACTTTCGTTTAAGATAGAATTAAATGGCAAAACAGAAGAGTTTGAAGCCAAAAATATACTCGGAAGTTTTAATGCTATCAATATAACAGCAGCAATACTGATGGCTTTGGAGTTTGGTTTGGATATGGATACTATAAAAAAAAGAGTTTCAAAACTATCACAGGTTGAACACAGGTTGCAAAAAATTGAAGCCGGCGGTAAACTTATCATAGATGATAGTTATAACGGCAATCTCGAAGGAATGATTTTATCATATGATTTGGTTTCAACTTATAAAGGCAGAAAAGTTTTGATAACACCAGGTATCATAGAAAGTACGAAAGAGGCAAACATAGAGTTGGCAAAAAAGATTGATAAAATTTTTGATATAGTTATTATAACCGGTAAAGCAAATGCCGTTATATTAATGGATTATATAAAAATTCCTAAAAAACTTTTGCTTTCAAACAAAGAAAAATTACAAGAGTTATTGGCAAAAGAGACAAAAGTCGGCGATTTGATATTGTTTTCCAATGATGCTCCGGCATTTATATAGTTATAATGATGCAAAAAGATATAATTTTACTTGCAGTTAATGCAAGATATTCTCATACAGCTTTAGGACTTCGCTATATCAGAGCAAATTTAAAAGAATTGAAAAATGTTTCGCTTATAGTTGAAAGAACCATCAATGAAGACATATATTCTATTGTAGAAGAAGTTTTATATTATCGTCCGAAGATAGTCGGAATTGGTACTTATATATGGAATGCACAACATATCAAAAAAATTGTTTCCACAATAAAAAAGGTTTCACCAAATATTATAATTATACTCGGTGGTCCTGAGGTTAGCCATTTTCCTATGAGGATTGATTTTAGCGAAGCTGATTATATTATAAGAGGAGAGGGTGAGATAACTTTTTATGATTACTCCAAGATGATACTTGATGGCTTTTTGCCAAAAGAGAGAAATATTCAAGCAATTATACCTGATGTAAAAAAGATAGAGTTTCCTTATGGTGAATACAGTGATGAGGATATAGCAAACAGATATATTTATGTAGAAAGTAGCAGAGGATGCCCTTTTCACTGTGAATTTTGCTTGAGTTCATTAGATAAAAAGGTTAGATATTTTGACTTCGATAAAATTATACATGAATTTGATATACTTTGGAACAGGGGTGTTAGAAGCTTTAAATTTATAGACAGGACTTTTAATCTCAATATAAAATTTGCTTTAAAACTTATGGATTATTTTTTGTCAAAAAATGAGAAATACTCCTTGCATTTTGAAGTGGTACCTGATAATTTTCCGCAAAGATTAAAAGAGAAACTGAAAAAGTTTCCACCATATTCTTTGCAACTTGAAATAGGACTTCAAAGTTTGAATGAGCAAATTTTGAAAAATATCAACAGGACTATGGATATACAAAAAACAAAATCAAATATAAAATTTTTAGAAAATGAGACAAAAGCACATCTTCATCTTGATCTTATCATCGGACTTCCCGGAGAGAGTCTTGATAGTTTTAGAGATAATTTAAACGAACTTACTTCCATAACAAAGAGTGAAATTCAGCTTGGAATTTTAAAAAAACTATCCGGTACTCCCATTTCAAGATGGGATAAAGAGTATAGTATGAAATATTCTGATGAACCGCCTTATGAAATACTTCAAAATACTTTTATGGATTTTTTTACTATGCAGGAGATGAAAAGATTTGTTAGATTTTGGGATTTGATATATAACAGCGGAAATTTTCATAAAACAAAAGAGTATATTTGGAAAAATACTACCGTGTATGATGGTTTTTTAAATCTCAGCAGATGGATATATTCTCAAACTCAGGCAACTTATCAAATATCACTTATGAGGCTTAGTGAATTACTTTTTAATTATTTAACGAAAGAAGAAAAATACGATAAAAAAGAGATAGCAAATTCTATTATGAATGATATCATAAGAGTTGAGGGCAGGAAAGTTCCCGGATTTTTGCAT
>CAZKWE010000054.1:0-2456 GCA_964556545.1 uncultured Campylobacteraceae bacterium
TCCGTTATTATCCTTACTTTCAACGAAGAACTTCATATAAAAAGGTGTATAAATTCTTTACAGCCATTTGCAAAAGAGATATTTGTAATTGACAGTTATTCGACAGATAGAACGGTTGAGATTGCTCTCTCTTTAGGTGCCAAAGTTTATCAAAACAGATGGCAAGGCAATCATGCCCTTCAGTTTCAATGGGGATTGGATAATTGTCCTATAAAAACAAAATGGGTTATGAGAATGGATGCTGATGAATATGTACTTCCAAAATTGGCAGAAGAGATCAACATCAAACTGAAAAATTTAGATAAAAATATTTCCGGTGTGTATGTAAAGCGTCGTGTTTATTTTATGAATAGATGGATAAAATATGGGGGTTATTATCCTGTTTGGTTACTTCGTATCTGGAAATATAAACATGCTGAGATAGAGCAACGCCAAATGGATGAGCATATTAAATTAACAAGTGGTAAAACAGTACAGTTTGAAAATGACATTGTAGATGACAATAAAAACGATCTTACTTGGTGGACAAATAAACACAATAATTATGCAACCAGAGAGGCAATTGATATTTTGAATACTTTATATAATTCTGATGTCTATGAAGACGGGATAAAACCGGTATTTTTCGGTACACAGGAACAAAGAAAAAGATGGTTAAAATTAAGATATATAAAACTGCCTCTTTTTATAAGACCTTTTTTATACTTTTTATACAGATATTTTCTGAAATTTGGATTTTTAGATGCTAAGGAAGGATTGATATGGCACTTTTTACAAGGATTTTGGTACAGATTTTTGGTGGATGCTAAAATATATCAAATGAGAAAATATGCAAAAAACAGTTGATTTAAATTCTTTTAACAATGATTGGTACAAACCTGGTAATTTACCTAAAAGAATACTATGGTATATGACAAATATACTTTTTTTCAAAACGATGTTGCCATTTCCCTCTTCTTTTAAAAAAATACTTTTGATAATTTTCGGGGCAGAGATTGGTAAAAATATTGTCATAAAACCAAATGTAAATATAAAATATCCATGGTTTCTAACGATAGGTGATAATTGCTGGATAGGAGAAGGAGTATGGATAGACAATCTTACCGATATCAAAATAGGAAATAATGTCTGCTTATCTCAAAACAGTTATCTTTTTACCGGTAATCATAATTATAAAAAAAGTACATTTGATCTTATTTTAGGTAAAATAATTTTAGAAGATGGAGTTTGGATAGGTGCAAAAGCGATAGTTTCTCCCAAAGTTACATGTAAAAGTTACAGCATATTGGCAACCGGTTCAGTTGCTGTTTGTGATTTGGAACCATATAGTATCTATCAGGGGAATCCGGCTGAGTTTAAAAGATACAGGATAATTTCCTAATCACCCTATCTGCAAATACGGATAATGCCTTTTAAATTTCAATTTTCCCAATTTTGGAATTTTTCTGTGAGAGATGAATTGGGGGATTTTAATGATGTTTTTACAAAAGAGAGTAAATAAACCGCCTATTTTGTTTCTTTTTATACAGATATAATCTTCTTTGGATTTTTGGATGATATTTGATATACTCTTATTGCTTATACCTCCTATATTCATTTTATATAAAACTTTTGGGATATAGTGGGTAGTTATTTTATATTTTCCCAGAAGTTTGAGTATAAAATCATAATCACCGGAAATATTTAAACTTGTATCATAAATCAATGAATATCGTCTTATAATATCGGTTTTTATAAAAAAGACAGGATGAGGAGGCATCCAGCCAAATTTAAGTTTTTTTATATTAAACTCTCCGCTTTTCCAATATCTTAGGATTTTATCGGACATATTTTTGATATATATCAGATCACTGTAAACAGAATCGCTGTTAGAACTTTTAAATGCTTTTGCTACTTCTTCTATCGCATATCTGTCTGTATATCTGTCATCGGCATGTAATATTCCTATCACATCTCCGGTTGACAATCTAATTCCTTTATTTAATGCATCATAAAGACCATTGTCTTTTTCACTGATAAAAATATCTATTTTATCTCTATATTCATTTATGATTTTTATTGTATTGTCTGTTGATTTACCGTCTATTACTATGTATTCTATATCACTGTATGATTGGGATATAACCGATCTTAAGGCTTGTCTGATAGTTTTTTCTCCATTGTAAACAACTGTTATAATCGATATTTTCATTTGACAAGCCTTTATGTAAATTTAAATATATTTTATATTACATAAAAATATCTTACATTCGTATAAAATTATTACCACTTAATAAAAAAAATTATAAATATTATTGAATTTTAATATATGAAGTATTGATATAATCCTTCCCTGATTTTTTATCTCCCTTTTACATAGTTAAGATTTGATGTTCTGAAAAAATAGATGAGCATTTTAAAGGGTTCTGTTACCATATAGCTTATATCAACTTCTCTCCTCCACCACCCGTTTATTC
>CAZKWE010000055.1:0-39457 GCA_964556545.1 uncultured Campylobacteraceae bacterium
AATTTCATACTCTTCTTAAAACTCTATCTATACTCTCGCTAAATGTCGGATGAGGGAATACGGTTTTTTTAAATGTTTTTACATCCAACTGTGCTGAAAGTGCGGTAGAAAGTATACCTATAAGTTCTTCCGCATTAGGAGTAAATATTTCTGCTCCGCAAACAAAATTTTCATAATCCGTATAAAGTATAACTTCTCCGATATCAGACCCGCAAATTGCACTGCTTATGCCAAGATAAGATAGCACAAAGCTTGTCTCTTTTGCTCCTTTAATGCCAATACCGGCATAAGAAAGCGGCAAAGTATATATAAATTTCGGAATATTTGAAAGATTTAATAATTCTTTTTTTCCAAGTATATTGTTAACAACATTCAAAACTTCAGCTCTTGCAGCATGAGCCAACTGTATTTTACCGTTACAATCACCTATGGCAAATATATTTTTCACAGAAGTTTCAAAATACTCATCAGTTACAATTTGCTTATCAACTTTTATTTGATTGTTTTGTACAACACCGGTATTTGGCACTCTGCCGGTTGCAATAAGCAATTTTTCAATTTTTATCTTTTTACCGTTGTTAAAAGAAATTTCTGCTTCATCCGCTATGCTTCTTGCCTCTGTTATAACAGTATTGGGCATCATTATAACACCATTGTCCGATAGTTGTTGTTCTATTTTATCAACTATTCTCGGATGAATTTTTTTTGAAATTTTATTATGTCTGTAAACAAGAGTGGTTTTTACTCCGTTAATACTAAAAAAAGTAGCAAACTCCAATCCTATGGCACCGCTTCCGTATATCATTATCTCATTTGGTAATTTTTTTAACTTTAGTGCTTCTTTGCTTGTGATAATGTTTTTATAGTCAATATTTATATTTTTAGGTACGAATGTATCGGAGCCTGTACCGATTATAATATATTTGGAAGCGAGTATATCATTCCTTAGTGCAACTCCTTTATCATTTACAAACCCTTCACCCTCTACAAGATCAACCCCTGCACTTTTGCATTGAAAAATAATGGAATTGGTAGATTTTTTTAAATGTTTTTGTATCTTGTCTTGTAAGCGGTCAAATTTCAAAACATCTTTGTGCCTTGAAAAAGTATCCTCTTTTATTTCCTGTAATGTTTTTGCTCTATGAAGTAAATTTTTTGAAGGAATACACCCGTGATGCAAACAAACTCCGCCAAGTTCTCTCATATCTTTTTCCACCAATGCTACTTTTTTTCCTCTTTTTGCCAATACTATAGCACCGGCATAGTTCAATCCTCCTCCGACAAAAACAGCATCATACATTTTATGTCCTTCTATATCTTTTCAAGCTCTTTTTTAAAATCCGTTACAAACTGTGCCGCTCTTACTCCATTTACAATTCTGTGATCAAATGTAAAGATTACTTTCATTCTACTCTCTTTCATAGCTCCAAAAGCCGCTATGCCACAGTCATCTGCATTTATAAGTGCATCAAAACTTTCTATGTCAAACATACCGAGATTGCTTATGCCAAAAGTAGAACCGGACAAATCTTCACTGCTTAATTTTTTTGTTTTTATCTCTTTTAACCAATTATTTATCTCTTTTAAACTTAAATTGTCAACATTTTTTAACACAACCATATATAAAGAATCATCTTTGCTGAGTGCTACTGAAATATTAGATGAAGGGTAAACTTTAAAAGTGTCATTTTTCAAAACTGTTCTTGTAAACTCATATTTGCACATACTGTTTGCCAAAGCTTTCAATATATTTGCAGTCAATTTTATACCCTCTTTTTTCTTTATGGATACCTCTTCATATATATGATAAATCGGTCTGTTCCAACTTTTTACGACTGTGTTCATGACTGATTTTTGATTGGCAGAGGGTTTTATGATTTTGGGGATATTATATTTTCTTATATAGTTTTTAACTTCATCTGAGTCTATCTTGTGATCAAGCTTAAAATATGAGAAATTTAAAGAATATTTATCAAAAAGTTTTTTTGCTTTTGGAGTAAAGTATTTTTCAACCAGAATTTGATCTATATCTTTTTCAAAAGCAGGAGTAGGCAGTTTTTCTTCATTTTGCAATTTTTCTATATCTATATCAAATTTAAAAGCTTTTTGTTTTGCGGCGGGAGTGGATATACCTTTTGGCAAAGATTTTTCCTCTTTTTCGTTTCCAAAAAGAAAATCAACTATATCTTTATCGCTTTTTACAGCTATCTCATGCGGTTTATCTTTTTTTGATACTTTTTCTTCTTCTTGTTTGATTGTTTCTTTTTTTGGTATCTTTTCTTTTGACTTGTTTTGCTGCATCACATCACTCTCGGCACTCTTCATATCGGTATCAATTATCGCAATAACCGTACCTACTTTTGCCTCATCTCCCTCTTTTAACAAAAGTTTTTTAACAATACCGTCTTTAAAGGTCTGAACTTCGATAACCGCTTTATCTGATTCGATATCAGCTATTACATCTGCAGATTTTACTTTTTGACCCTCTTTTACTTTCCATTCTACCAACTTTCCCTCACTCATTGAATCTGAAAGTTGGGGCATTGTTATCTTATAGTCCATTTTTTCTACCCCATGTAATTATTTTTTCTCCTATGCTTTGAGGAGTCGGAATACTTGATAGCTCAAGAGACCTGTTATAAGGAATAGGCACATTTTCACCGGCTATTCTAAGAGGTGGGGCATCAAGATAAAAAAACAATTCTTCACTAATCCTACTTATTATCTGGGCTCCGTATCCTCCCATCTTATGGTCTTCTTCAACCATTACGACTCTTTTTGTTTTAGCAATAGATTTTTTTATCGTATCAAAATCTACGGGATTTAAAGAACAAAGGTCTATAACTTCACAATTGATTGAAAGTTCATCTTCTATATTGGGAACTGCCTTTAAAACATCATCAACCATTTTTAAATAACTGATAATGGTTATATCTTTTCCCTCTTTTGCAATCCTTGCTTTAAATGGATCTATATTGTCTGCAATATCGACTTTACCTTCTTTATTGTATAAAAGCTCATGCTCGATAAAAACAACCGGATCATCCATCAATATGGATTGTTTTAGTGCATGATAAGCATAGTTTACATCAGATGCCGCAAACACATAGATACCGGGAACTGCACTTAACATTTGTTCATAACTCTCACTATGCTGGGCTGCAAGCTGTTTGCTAACACCTTGAGGAAATCTCACAACCATAGGAATATTTATCTTTCCCGCACTCATATACCTGTATTTTGACATATGATTTATAATTTGATCAAAAGCCAAAAGGGAAAAATTTGCCGTCATAATTTCTGCAACAGGCCTCAATCCTCCTATCGCCATTCCTACGGCATTACCTACGATACTAAGCTCGGCTATGGGAGTATCTATAACTCTTTTTTCTGAATATTTTGCAAAAAGACCTTCGCTGACACGATAACTTCCTCCGTACATTCCTACATCTTCACCAAGCAATACTACACTGTCATCTTTTTGCATACACTCATCTATCGCCAAATTTAATGCTTCACGATACAACATTGCCACACTCCTTGCAATATACATTCTCATAAAGAGAAGATATTTCCGGCTCTTTGGAATTTTTTGCAAATTCCACAGCTTCTTCTACTGTCTCTTTAGCTTTTTTCTCCAAATTATCCAAAACGGTACTATTTAAACCATACTCTTGTATAAGAGTTTTTTTAAGTCTTTTTATAGGATCTTTTTGTTTGCATATATCCATCTCTTCAGCACTTCTGTAACTATTTGGATCTGCGATAGAATGTCCTTCATATCTGCAAGTCATAGCTTCTACAAAACATGGGCCGTTACCATCAAGAATATATCTGTTTGCCTCTTCCACTGCCTCATATACTGCTATAGCATCCATGCCGTCAACTTCTATGGTTCTCATATACGGTTTTGCTTTGTTACTTTGTTTTTTAAAATGTGATACTCTTGTAATTTTAGTACCGATGGCATATTCATTATTTTCACAAAGAAACAAAAGCGGAAGTTGCCATGCCGAAGCGATATTGATTGACTCGAAAAATGCTCCGGCATTGCTTGCCCCATCTCCAAAAATCACCATCACCGCATTTTCACTCTCTTGGTATTTTCTTGCATATGCACATCCGACAGCATTTACTATCTGTCCCGCAACTATCGCATCACCCCCGTAAAAATCAAGCTTTGGCTCAAAAAGATGCATAGAGCCCCCTCTGCCTTTGCTGACTCCGCTCTCTTTGCCGAAAAGCTCCGCCATAATTTTTTTTGGTTCCATACCTCTTGCGATAGACAAGACATGTTCTCTGTAGGTAGTAAAAACATCTCCTTTTCTAAATGCCTGCATAGCTGCTACACTAAAACCTTCCTGACCTATGTCAAGATGCAAAAATCCTGATATATTACCTTTAAGATAGTACTCTTTGGCGGCATATTCGAATTCTCTGCCAAGATACATAAGATAATACAACTTCTGAGCTACTGTTTTTTCCATACTTTTTTCTCCCGTTTGTCAATAAGCACCTATGGTTAGATACTTAGCTATATCTCTGAGATATCCTTAATTTTTTTCCGCCAAAAACTCCTCCAAAGCATTTTTTACAGGTGTCATATACATAAGTGCCGGACCGCCATGCATTAATACAGCTTGCATACTTGCATCTATAATTTCCTCTTTCGTAGCACCGGCATCAAGTGCCCCTTTGACATGCAAAGCTATACACCATTCGCATTGTGCACCTACTGCAAGAGCAACATTTATAAGTTCTTTATGTTTTTTTGATAATGTATCTTCAGTTTCAACTGCGGACATAAACTGCTGAAATCCCTTGATCTGATTAGGAGTCTCGTTTTGTAAAAATCCAATCAACCTCTTAACATCTCTTAATTTATCGGTATATGTACCCATTTTAAACTCCTTTGTACGAATTTTATGATTTCTTCTTTATAATTATAACTCAATTTTTATTTACTTTTCAGTTACTTTGCAAACTTATAAGTACCCGACCAAAAGAAACCCCGATTAATAGCACAAAAAGAACGGTATGAGTACAAGACGGATTTGTGTAGGACTATCCGTAGATAATTCAAGCAAATCTGAGCATTGTAATCATGCCGTTATCTTTTTGCCTGAAGGGAAGCTCAAATATCTGCTTATGTATTTTGCACTGCTAAAACACCATTGAAAGTTATATCCTCCAAGTTCACCCGTAACATTTACCACTTCTCCTATAAAAAAGAGATTCTTGACAAACTTACTCTCCAAACCTGAAAGTTCATCCGTGTCAACTCCTCCTTTGGTTACCTCGGCTCTTTCAAAACCAAAATTGCCTGCCGGAGCAAACTCATAATTTTTCAATAACTTTAAAGCTTGTTTCGATTTGTCAGCTGGTAAATCTGAAAAACCGTGTGCCTTTAAAAATGATATGGTAAATCTTTTTGGAAGAGGCAACAGATTGGATATGGTTTTATTTGATTTTTTCAGTTTAAAATTTGGTAAAAAATTTACTCTTATTTTTCCTTTCTTCCAATAAAGCGAAGTATTGAGTATTGCAGGACCCGTTATACCTCTATGAGAAAAAAGTATATCATCTTCAAAAATTTTATCCTCTACTTCTACTTTGGTTTTTAAGCTTACCCCGCTTAATTCTTTCATCCAAAACTGCTCTTTTTGCAAACTAAGTCCGACAAGTGCGGGAGTCGGACTTATGATAGTATGTCCAAAATCTTTTGCTATTTTATAGCCTATATCGGTAGCTCCTAACTTTTTATAACTTATGCCTCCTGTTGCCACTACAACATTTTTTGCTTTTATATTACCTTTGGAAGTATAAACTGTAAACTCTTTCTCTTTTGATACCCCCAAAATTTCAGCTATAAATTTTTCTCTCTCAAGCTTCTTTATAATTTCATTTGAAGAGGATGCAAAATATTGGCTGTTTTTTATTTTTTTATATTTAACATCTTGAAAAAATTTTAATACATCTTTTGAAGAATAATTCTGTAAAACTTTTTTGATAAGTTTTTTATCTCCCGTATAATTATCACTGCTGACAAATTCATTTGTAAAATTACACTTTCCGCCTCCGCTTACTTTGATTTTCATTGGATAAATATTATGATCAATCAATATATAATCTTTCTTGCTTAACATTGAGGCCAAAAAAAGACCGCTTGCTCCTGCCCCCAAAATTGCCGTATTGCAACTGTTTATAAACATTTTTTAAAGTAAACTACTCCAAGAGGAGGCATATCAAACTCTATAGAATTTACTCTTCCCCATGCTTCAATTTTTTCTGAATCATATATGCCCTCATTCTCATAGCTCCAACCCTCATATCTGCTATCTTGAGAATTAAATATCATTTTATATCTTCCCTCTTTCGGTACTGCAACTCGATAATTTTCTCTTTTTTTATCGGCAAAATTGCATACCACTATGATTGTATCATTTTCATCATCACTTTTTCTAAAAAAAGATATAGTATTGTGTGCACTATCCAATCTTTCAATCCATTCAAAACCTTTATGTTCACCGTCATATTTATACAAAGCCTTCTCTTGTTTGTATATGGAATTTAAAGTTGAAATCATATTTAAAAGACCTTTATGTCTTGGTTTTTCCAAAAGATGCCACTCCAAACTCTCTTTGTAATTCCACTCTTTATATTGGGCAAACTCTCCACCCATAAAAAGAAGTTTTTTTCCCGGATGTGCTATCATATAAGCAAACAAGGCTCTTAAATTTGCAAATTTTTGATTGTTATCGCCTGCCATTTTATTTATAAGAGAACCTTTCATATGCACCACTTCATCATGGCTTAAAGGCAACACAAAATTTTCATCAAAAGCATACCAGATACTAAATGTAAGTCTCTCTTGATGATATTGCCTGTATATCGGGTCGAGTGAAAAATACTTCAAAGTATCATGCATCCATCCCATATTCCATTTAAACCCAAATCCAAGCCCCCCTTCGCTGACAGGTCTTGTAACTTTTTCATAGGCGGTAGACTCTTCGGCTATCATCAATATATCTTTAAATTCTCCGTAAATTGAAGTATTTAACTGTTTTAAAAATTCAATAGCTTCAAGATTTTTATTACTGCCAAATTTATTTGGTATCCATTCCCCTTCTTTTCTTGCATAATTTAAATACAACATACTTGCAACAGCATCAACTCTGATACCGTCTATATGATATTTCTCAAACCAAAAAGATGCACTGCTTATCAAAAATGCTCTAACTTCATTTCTTCCATAATTAAATATAGCACTGCCCCACTCAGGATGATACCCCAATCTATAATCTTGATGCTCATAAAGACAAGTTCCGTCAAAGGTGGCCAAACCGTGTCCGTCCGTAACAAAATGTGATGGCACCCAGTCAAGTATTATACCTATACCTTCGTTATGCATAATGTCTACAAATTCCATAAACTCTTTTGGAGTTCCGTATCTTGCAGTAGGAGCAAAATAACCTGTTACCTGATATCCCCAAGAACCTTCAAACGGATATTCGGTTATCGGCATAAGTTCAATATGTGTATAATTCATAGACTTTACATATTTGCTCAATTCATAGGCGGCTTCTTTGTATGTTAAAACTCTGTTATCTTCTTGTATTTTTCTTCTCCATGAGCCAAGATGCACTTCATAGGTATTTACAGGTTTGTCGTATGCATTTACTTCTGCTCTTTTTTTCATCCACTCTTCATCTTTCCAGTTGTAGCCTTCCGTATTGTAAATTATTGAAGCTGATTTTGGCGGTTTTTCACAATAAAAAGCATAAGGGTCTGCTTTAAAAAGTATTTTATCTTCCATAGCAGAAACTATATGATACTTATATGTCGTATTTTCTATCTCCCCTTCAATAAAACCTTCCCATATCCCGGAGTTATCTTCTCTTAATTTTAAAGGGTGAGATAGCGGATTGTATCTGTTAAAATCAGCTACTACACTCACTTTTTTGGCATTTGGGGCCCATACGGAAAAATACACACCTTTGCTCTTGCCTCTTTGCATAATGTGTGAACCGAATTTGTCATATAATTTCGTGTGGGTTCCTTCTTTGAAAAGATAGATATCAAGTTCGCTAAATCTGCTTACATCATAATATATCACTGCTATTTGCCTTTCGTCCAATTGTAAACTTTTTGGTATTTTTTAGCTGAATCCAACCAACTGAAATGCTCTTTCATCGCTCTTTTTTGCATTTTTTTAAATTGTTCTTGTTCCTCTTTGAAAACTTCAACGGCCCACTTTAGAGTATGATACAAAGCATGGGCACTTGCATCATAAAACTTAAAGCCGTTTCCTTTGTCTTCAAATTTATCATAATTTATTATCGTATCGTCCAGCCCTCCGACAGCTCTGACGATAGGCAAAGTTCCGTATCTTAAAGAGTATATCTGATTAAGTCCGCAAGGCTCAAAAAGCGAAGGCATTAAAAACATATCGCTTCCGGCTTCTATCTTGTGAGCCAATTCATTGTTATACCCTGCAAAACATCCGAATCTCTGCGGATATCTTCTGCTAATCTCACCAAAAAAATCTTCAGCCCATCTTTCTCCGCTTCCAAGCATAACCATCTGTACACCAAGTTGTAAAATTCCTTCTATACAAGATGATATAAGCTCTATACCCTTTTGCTTGGCAAATCTTCCCACAAATCCTATAAGTACCGTATTATCACTTGGCACAAGATTGAAAATTTCTTGCAAATCCCTTTTGTTTTCTATTTTATCCTCAAGGGAATTAACCGAATAATTTTTTTTGATATATCTATCTACTGCAGGGTCCCATTCATCATAATCAACACCGTTTAAGATCCCAAAAAGTTTATATGAATATGCTCTTATATGCTCTTGCAAGCCAAAACCGTACTCATCAGTTTGTATCTCTTTTGCATACTTTTGGCTTACCGTAGTCAAAGCATCGCAAAATGCAATTCCTCCCTTTAACATATTTACCGCACCGAGTGCTTCAAGTGTATAAGGGTTGAAATGTATCCGCTCAACTCCCAAAATATCTAAAACACTCTTATCAAAAACACCTTGGTGTTGAAGATTGTGTATAGTCAATATACTTTTAGTATCTTTAAAAAATTTGTCATTTTTGTAAATTGTTTTTAAAAGTATTGGCAAAGCGGCACTATGCCAATCATTGGCATGTACGATATCGGGCTTAAAATTTAATGCCTGAGAAAGTTTTAATGAAGCTTTTGAGAGAAATACAAATCTTTTATCATTATCTTGATAAGCTATACCGTTTTCATCATAAAGTCCGCTTCGTCCATAAAATTCCTCATGTTCTATAAAATAAACTTCTACATTGCTTTTATGCAGATATCCTTTATAAATTCCGCACCAAATTTCACCAAGACTTCCCATATCCACTCCAAGAGCCATAGGAAGTCTCTGTAAATTATCTCTGTTGATACCATAATATCTTGGCATTACAACTTTTACATTCTCACCCAGTTTCTCAAGTGCTTTTGGTAAAGCTCCGCTTACATCAGCCAAACCTCCTGTCTTTGCAAAAGGTGTAACTTCACTTGCAACAAAAAGTATATTCATAACAGTTTTGCTCCCTCCAAAGATGCATTTTTCAATCTGCTTGCAATGATTTTTAATCCTTCACAACTTTGTTTTAATGCAAATTTATCCAAATCTTTTTTTATTATATCCAAAAGAAAAGGATTTGATTTGATAATTCCTCCTCCGAGTATAAGTACTTTTGGATTAAAAAGTGTTACCAAAGAAGCTGCGGCTCTTAAAATTGCTTCTAAAAAATTGTCATATATCTTTTGTAAATTTTTATCTTTTGCCTCTTTTAACTCTTGCAGTTTTACAAACTCATAACCATAATATTCAAACCATTTTGCAAGCCCTGCTCCGCCACCATATATCTCTATACAGTTATTTTTCCCGCAACCACATAAAAAAGGAGCTTTTTTAAAAGGTATATGACCGATTTCACAAGCTATATTTTTTTCTCCTTTTATCACTCTGCTTGACTCCAAAACCGCACCGCCCACTCCGCTTCCTACAAAAAGCAATGCTATATTTTCCTCATCAATATATTTTGTTTCTGCCAATAATGCACAGTTTAAATCGTTGTCTATCTTAAAAGAGATATGATATTTTTTTTCAAAATACTCTTTGATATTTTTAACTTTTACATTTATATTGGGAGAAGAGAGTATAACGCCTTTGTCAACCTGTCCTGCAAAAGAGACTGATATGGCATTGACGGTTTTATCATTTTGCAATTTCATTTCCAAAAATGCAGTCAATTCTTTTTCTTTTGTGAAATACTCTTGTATTTTACCGTCTTGTTCGCATCTTAGCTTGGTACCACCGATATCAATAAAAAGTTTACTCATAAAGCTTCAAATACTCCTTGGCACTTTTTTCAAAAGAAAAATCACATTCCATATTAAATTTGCAAATTTTTTCAAAATATTTTTTATCTTCATATAATTTTATAGCTCTTTTTACAGCTTCTAAAAATTCTTTTTTTTCATATTTGCAAAAAACAAATCCCATTGAACATCTTTTTTCATTTTCAAAAACCGTATCTTTAAGACCTCCGGTTTGATGGGCTATACAAACAGTGCCGTATCTTGAAGCTATCATTTGATTAAGCCCGCAAGGCTCAAAAAGTGAAGGCATAAGCAAAAAGTCCGCTCCTGCATAAAGCCTATGGGATAATTTCTCATCATATCCTTTGATATAATTTATATTGTTATATTTTTTACAACTTTCATAAAGTAACTTTTCATTTTGTTTATCACCTTCACCCAAAAAAATAAACTCAGCTTCAAGTTTAGAAAATTCCGACAGATTTTTGATTATCAAAGATATGCCTTTTTGCTCAACCAATCTTCCTATGAAAATAAAAAAAGGTTTCTTCGTATTGGCTACAAACTCTTTTTTGTTGTCTGTTTTTTTTGCAAAACTGTTTCTATCAAAATTGTATTTTATAAAATTATCTCTCAACGGATTAAAAAAAGATATATCAATACCGTTTAAAACACCGTAAAGCTTATATGAGTGCTTTTTTAAAAATCCATCCAGCCCGCATCCATACTCTTTTGTCCGTATCTCTTTGGCATAAGTCGGACTGACAGTTGTTAATATATCGCTAAAAGCAATCCCTGCTTTTAAAAAATTTACTTTGTCGTAAAATTCCAGATTTTCTAAATTAAAATACTTTGGCGATATACCGATTTTGCTTAAAACTTGTTTATCAAAAATACCTTGATAGGCAAGATTGTGGATGGTAAAGATGATTTTTGCAGGATTTTTCTGCTCTTTTAGCCACAAAGCACAAAGTGCCGTATGCCAGTCATTTAAATGTAAAGTATTTACTTTTAGTATTTTGGCAGTTTCTGCTATTGCCATACAAAAAAGTGCAAATCTTAGATAATCATTTTTATATCCGTACATTTTTTTTCTATCACACAGTATTTTGTGATAAACAAATATAGTATCTTTATTTTTAAAAAGAGTTATTTTGTACCTTTTTTGCCCAAGTAAAATATAAAAACTTTTATATAAAGATATTTTATACTTCTTTACATCTATAAAACTATACAAAGGGGTAATTTTGTAAACATCAATATATTTTTTAAGCTCTCTTGGCAACGAACAGGCAACATCAGCCAAACCTCCACTCTTTGAGTAGGGATACATTTCACTTGAAGCAAAAAGAAGATTCATTTTATACTCTCTCTTAAAAATTCGGCAGCATTTTCAGGACTTAAAGGGTTTATATGTGTATTTGTCTGTATTTCAAAACCGCCTGTTTTATAAATCCGAGGGGTTATAACCATATGAAATCTATAGAAATTTTGTATATTGTCAAAAAAATTTTCACTTTCATAATTTTTTTGAAAGGGAGGATTTTGAATATATAAGTTATAATCAAATTTATCTATTTGCAATCTCAAAGCCTGCAAAACTTTTTTAACTGTTTTTAAAAATTCCTCATACATATCTTCTTGCAATTGACAAATCGAACTTATGCCTGTTTTTGGCATTATAACAACTTCAAAAGCCGACATACTACCGTAAGGACAAAATGCCAAAAAATATTCACTTTCGCAAACTGTTCGTATATTTTGCTCTTTTTCATAATTTATAATATCTTCAAAAACGGACCTTCCGTGATATCTGTAATAATCATAATAGTGATACATAAGTGATAAAATATTTTTTGGCATTACGGGCATTGCTATAAGCTGGGTATGTATGTGAGGAAGTGTTGCACCGGAATTTTGCCCCTGATTTTTAAATATGGAAAAATATGTCAGCCTTATATCCTTTTGAAGATCACAAACTCTTTGTTTGATAACTTTTATCCAGTTTTTCATTTGCAAAATTTCCAAATTTTCAAAAAACAGTTCATGATTTGGAGTATCTATAATAATTTCATGAGCACCAAATCCATCACTTTTTTCATACAGTCCATCTTCTTTAAAACCGTAATATCCTTCAATTTCCAAAGCTTTATAAAGATTTGGCACAACTCTTACTCTCCAACCGCTGTTATCTTTTAAAGAGTATATCTCTTTCGGAGTCATATCTTCATGTCCTCTGCAAAACGGACATAAAGTGATATTTGAAGTTTTTTCATTTTCGGTCGGATAAAGATTTGGTCTTGTCAGTCTGCTTGGAGCTATTATAACATTTTCATTTCTTAAAAGATCATATCTTATTTCAGACATCTTCAAGCCTTAATTTTCCACAAATTTGAAATTCTTTCGAAAAATCAAAAACAAAAGCAAAACTGACTCCCTGTATCATTTTATCATATCCTTTTTCACTTTTCGAAACAGTATAAAGAGGAGTTGAGAGAACTTTAAAACAGTTATCAAATGTAAAAGTTAATTTTTTGGAGGTAAATGTATCAAATAAAGAAAATTCTTTTATATTGTCTTTTTCAAACTCTTCTATAATTTTAATTTTTTCAAAATATACATTTTTTAACTCTGCAAAATGAAGATTGAATTCAAGTGCATACTTGTAAGCTTTATTATCTTCACTCTTAAAATCCAATACAAAATCAAAACCGTCATCTTTGATTTTATACTTTTTTTGCAAAACAGAGTTATATTTTTTGTCAAAATATATTCCGCCTTTTCTTTTAAAAATTATGATATTATCTTTTATAGTATATTCAAATGGCTGATTTGCGAAGTCTCCATACTCCCAAAATGAACATTTTTTAAAATTTTCAAGTGTAAAACTCTCATTGCTTATATGATCCACAAATGAATTTTTTACATACCAGTCATAATGCAAATAATCAACAATCTCATCATTTATTTTGATATTCAAATTATGAATTGTCTCTATCTCATTTCTCTTTTCATCTATAAAACCATCTTTATCATTTTTTAGTATATTTTTTATCTCTTTATGATATAACTCTTCTCTTCTTGTCAGCACATTTTGAAAATTAAATTTTTTATCTCTTAGTAAAAATTCACTTAACTGTCCCGCATAATGGCTGTCAAAAATTGCTATATAGTTTTTTTTAACACACTTTATCTCATCATAACCGTTCATATCATTATCACTATCAAAAATACCCTCTTTATCTTTATATTTTATATCTTCACAAATACTTAGATATCTATAGGCATTGTCTCTTAGGTTCGGCAGATAAATGCCCCCGAAAACTCCATGCCAAAAAACATCATTTGTTTGCAGTTTGTATAAATTTTCAAGAAATTTTTTTGATTTGATATTTGTATTTGAAACTTCAAGCATTCTTTTATGAAGTCTGTTTGACTCCTCGTATTTGATAAAGAAATTTTTCCATGTACCGCCTTTTACAAATTTGTCGATACTGTTTGGAAATCTTTTGCCGATTTCATCTCTTATTTGCTCTAATTTGAGTGCATTTTTTGCTTTTAAACTCCATTCGCCCATTTCAAAATATGAAACATTTTGAAGATAACTTAAAGATATTGGTTTGTTTAAACGGTAATAATCATCAAAATGTACTGTTTTAACCTCTTCATCATTTGTTAATTCTTTAAAAAATTTATCAAGCCATCCTTTTTCATAAACCCATTCATAAGTTTTTGGCCATAAACCGAATTTTTCCAAATCATCAAAAATGATAGCGGTTTTATACTCTTTTATATCTGTAAAAGCATCTTTAATGTTTTTAAAAGGAAGTGCATATCTTAAATCTTTATTAATCGGAAACAATGCCAATTTTTTTGCATTATATTCAGTATAAAAATATCCGTCAAGTTCGCTTTTGTCAAATCCGCAGGTTATCAAGTGATAATCATCAACCATAACATATTCTATACCTGTTTTAAAAAAATCATTTACCAAAGAATCATCCCACACTCTTTCACTCAGCCATGCCCCTTTTGGTCGTTGAGAAAATTCCTTGTATATCAATTTGTTTAATTTTTCTATCTGAGCAATTCTGTCCTTTGAAGGAATTGAAGGTAAAACAGGCTCATAAAATCCTCCGGTAAAAAATTCGATAACTCCCTTTTGTGCCATCTCTTTTATGATTTTAAAAAGTTTTTTGTGATTATTGCAGATATACTCCAAAAGCCAACCGCTTGAATGAACGGTTATATTTAAAGAGGGGTATTTTTTTAAAGTTTTAAAAAAAGGCTCATAACATTTTTTTACAGCTTCATCAACAGCTTTGCCAAAGTTGTCAACGGGTTGATGCATATGTACGCCAAAAAGTAAATTTGTCTTAGTTTTCAATATCTCTCCTATATAAACCAATTTTTTTTATATTCATTGTCACACACTCTGATATCGCCAAAAATCGGTATAAATTCACTATTATTTTCCTTATCAAGCAATTCTATCTGTAAATCCACATTTATGTTTTTACATATATTCTTATCTATTCGTATCTCTATAAAATCTTTTATAGACATTTTTATAAAATTATTATAAAAACTACTTTGTATCGGTATTTTTATAATCTTACCCAACTCTTTTAGATGCAATTTTATCTCTTTACAGTCATTTAATATTTTTTTAATATTTCCATCTATTCTCAAATAGAGATATTTTTTATTTTCACCGTAATATAATTTTTCAGCAGTTTGCACATTTCCTTGCATAGTTGAAAAAATCCTGCTTTCATCAACCATACCGCTTCCAAGCCATTCATAAAAAGAGCTTTTTTTACCATCTATATTGACATATATATCAAACTTGGGTTTTACAAGAGTCGATTTGACTTCTCTCTCACCTTGTATAGGCAATAGCAAGTTAGCAGGAATTTTTAAGTTGCATTTTTTATATATTTCAATCAAATGCGTTCTAAAAAGTGTATCAAATTCACTCAAAAAATCGCTAAAATGATCTTCTCCATACCACCAGTACCAGTCAGAACACTCTGCGGACAAAAAATGCTCTTCAATTTCTTTTTTTGCATTATCAACTATTTTGCATCTGTTTATATCTCTTTTTGTTTGATATAAAAGTTCCCAGGCTCTGTTTTTTTCACTGTGGCCTACCCAAGTATCAAAATTGCCGTATATCCAACTCCCCGGATGCAAATAGGAAAGTTCCTCTGCTTGCAAAGTGCTTATTTCATCAAAAGTAAAAGTTTTTATCTCTTTTGTGTTTGATAAACCCTCATACAAATATTCAAAAAAATCTTTTGCATTATTCTTGTAAAATTCCCATGCATTCTCTCCGTCAAGTATCACAAATACATTGCTTTGTGTTTTTTTACTCTTGATTTTGCCGATAAAATCACTTGCAGAATTTTTTGCTTCTTTATACCTGTATGAAAAACCTATCAAATCACTTAGAAAGTGGTCTCTAAAGCCTATAAAAACATCATTATATTTATATCTTTTGTATTTTAATTCTTTGTCATTTTTTTTAATACTCTTGTAAAGTATAGCTTCATCGGTTGCTATCCATTTGATACCTTTTGTTTTATAAAAATTTACACTTTTTTCATCTACCGCACCTTCGGCAGGCCATAAACCCACAGGCTTTTCATCAAAAATACTTTCATAAAGCTCGATAGCCAATTCAACCTGTTTTTCGGCATCTTCTTCTAAGTTCATATACTCTTTTGGCAAAACGGTTTTCGGATTTGATATTTTGGCATTTTCCATATCAAAAAGAAGAGGTAAAATCGGATGATTATAAGGAGTGGTAGAGATAGAAATTTGTTTTATTTTTAGTAATTTTTTATAAAATGGTAAAATTTGCGGTATAAAAGTCATCAATTCATTTATAAGTTTCTCTTTATCTTCTTGGGTAAAATGTTTTTCTTTTTGTATCAATCTTTTTATAAAAAGATTGTTTTCTCTTAGATAATTTCCACACCATGAAAGTATATATAAAACTTCAATATCCGTAAGCTCAACTTCGTTATACTCATCTAAATAATATAATTCTTCAAATCTGTCAAAACTTTTTATCATAGTTTCAAACTGTGCTGATTTGATTATTTTAATGATATAATTTTTTTCCGATTTGTTCAATACTTTTGCATCTTTTATCCAGGTAGATAGAAATTTATCATTTTTAAATCCTGTATTTTCATACAGTTTTATCTGTTTTATCAAAGCCGGTGTTATATTGAAAGTTGCTTTTAGAGATGAATATTTTGACAATAGCCAGGGCATATCGTAGTAATCTTTGATAGAATGTAAAAATACCCACGGCATTTGAAATATTTCATTTTCATCCAAATAGCTTGGCTGATGCATATGCCATAAAAAAAGAAGGTTTTTTGACACTATTTTTCCATCCACTGTTTTATTACAGATTCATATTTTCTACCTATCTCTTCACCTGCTATTTCATCTTTTGCCTGAATATACAGGTTTAAATGCTCACCAAATTGATCAGGTATCATTAAAACCCAGTCGGTACTATTTTCCCAAATTTTGACACCATCAACTGTTGAAGATTTTTTATCTTTTGCAATCTGAAGAAATTTTCTCATAATTTTGCCTTTCATCTCCTGATTGCATTTTATCTTGTATTGATGATAATAAAATTCTTCTACAATTTTTGAAATATTTGATAGCTTCTCATTCCATCTTGACAACATTTCCATAATCTTGAGAGTTGCATATATCGCATCTCTGTGAAGCGAAAACTCCGTAAAAGCAAAATTGCCATCTATGGTTGCTATCAAGTCATACTGTTTGAGCTTTTTTGCTTTAAAATTGGCATATTTTCCTCGTTTTATGATAAGATTATTAAATTTTTTATCCATAAAATCAGGAGCCCAGGTGGGTAAAAATACCATTTTTTTCTTTTCTTTTGCTTCATAATTAAAAAGATACAGCACTACAAGCAAAGCTTTTAGTTTGTTTAAAACTTCACCTTCATCAGTTATCAAACCAAGTCTTTGCCCGTTTGGATACAGTAAAATTCCCATATCGACACCTAAACTTTTTACAATCGCTGAAACTTCCTCTTTTGACTTTTTTTCAACCTGCTTTATATTTGCCATTTTGTGATAATCGGTATAGGCATTTAAAATGATGTTGTCTATTTGTATATCAGCCATTATTTCAGGAAATATATCTTTAGTACCGCCAAACATCAAATCAACAACCACCTTAAAATTATTTTTTTTGACTATTTTATGGTCTATGATTGTTTCTACGGCAACTTTATATTTATGACATTCATCTAAACGATTTATGTAATTTTCCCAAATCCGACCTATTCTTTTATACTCTACTCTTCTAAATTTTTGCTGGAAAAAAGCTTTTTCTATCTTTTTTGCCATATCACTGTCTATCCTAAGCCCCTCTTCGGTAAAAAATGTAAACTCCACACTTGTAGGGTCATCCATATTTTGTCTGAAATAAACTCCCGCACTTAATTTTTCATCTTTTCCCAAATTGTATCTAAGTACTGCCGGCGGCATAGCTTTTATATCCGTTATATTAATCCCTCCCGAGAGCAATCCGCCAAGAAATGCTCTTTTTAGCATTCTTGCACTTTTAGAGTGGTCTCTTGCTACTATAACATTTGATCCTTCGGGAAGTTGAGCGGCAAATGCTTCAGCCAACTGACAAGACATTTCACAGGACAATTCAATGTTACTCTTTCCGATAACTCTTCCGTTTTCAAAGATTGAGTTTTTATATTTACTGCCCCATATAACATTTTTATTGACTATTGAAGCCGGTTCTATGATCTTAAAAGGCCAGATTGTTACATCCTGATCAAATACGGCAAATTTGCCTACTTCACATCCTTCTGCCAGTATAAGACCGGCTTTGGCACTTACATTGTCATCTATCAGATTGTCATTGCATATAACCCCGTTATCCAGTATAAATTTTTTGCCGACTTTTATATCATTCCAAAATACGGAATTTCTTATATTTGCATCTTTTCCTATTTTTACATTGTCACCTATGACTACATTTTGCAATCTGCAATTTTTATCTATCTTTACACCATCACCTATAACTACGGTATCTATAATTTCTACCGTTTTATCTATTTGACTTTTTCCCGTTTGAAAAAGTACACCGTTTGGATACTTTTTTATTTGACCGGGAATTTTAAAATTGACTTTATGCTTAAATATATCATCATATACTTCACGGTAACTTTCAGGATTGCCCACATCTTTCCAATATCCCTTTGCCGTGTAAGACATAATTTCAACTCCCTCATTCATCAATAAAGGAAAAAGATCTTTTGCAAAATCAAAACTGTCTTCTTTTGGAATATATTCAAGAATTTCAGGCTCTATTACATAAATTCCCGTATTTATAGTATCACTGAAAACTTCTCCCCAGCTTGGTTTTTCCAAAAACTTTTCAATTTTACCCTCCTCATTTGCTATTACAACACCAAATTGCAAAGGATTTTCAACCGAAGTCAAAGTTATTGTAAGTTTTGAATTGATTGAATTATGATGCTCTATAATTTTTTTAAAGTCAAAATCACTTACCAAATCTCCGCTGACTATGATAAAAGTAGTATCTAAAAATTCCCTGGCAACTCCTACAGCTCCTGCAGTTCCATAATCCTCATCAGGTAAAACATACTCTATATTTGCCCCGATTGTACTCCCGTCACCAAAATATTTTTTTATGATATCAGGTTTAAAATAGAGTAAAACTATGATATCTTTTATACCTATTTCAACCAATTTTCTTAAAGTATGCTCCATCATAGGAATATTAAATACGGGAAGCATAGGTTTTGGCATAGAATTTGTAAGAGGTTGTATCCTCGTACCAAAACCACCCGCCATCATAACAGCTTTTATCTTTTTAGTCATATTTTATCCTTTCGGTACTTTTTACTACACACTCAAATCTATTGCCGAATTTGTTCCTCCGAAGTTATTGTGAACTTCAATGGCATCTTCATCATTTGCCCATTTTTTACCGTCTATAAAATATCTAAATTCATAAATTACACCAAGAGGTAAAATTTTGGTAAGATAAAAATCACCATTTTTTTTCTTTTTCATATTTTCCTCTTTCCAGTTATTCCAAGAACCGACCAAAACAACACTTTTATCATCGTTTTTTGGCACATAAGTAAAAGTAACCCATGCCTTGTTTGCATTTTTCTTTATCTTTATCATTGCTTCTCCTTTTTATTTTTCTGTTTTATAGTCGTAAAGTTTTTCATAATACTCTCTAACCATTCTTGATGAATCAAAATATCTTATATCACTCATACCGTTTTTAACAATTTCTATCCATTTTTTTGGATTTTCATAATATGTCGGCAATATTTCATTTTCAAGGATTTTCATCATATTTTCATAATCTTGCCTATCTTGTTCTTGGATACTTAAATTTGTATCGGCATGATGAATAGTGAAAGAATTTATACCATCTTTGTAAAATTCATCATGCCAACCGTCATCAACGGAAAAATGAACACTTGCATTTGCAACCGCACTCATACCGCTCGTACCACTTGCTTCCCTGGAATACCTCGGAGTATTCAGCCAAATATCACTTCCCTGTTTTAAAAGTTTTGAAAGTTTCAGCTCATATCCTATAAGAACCGCTACATTTTTAAACTCTTTTGATATATTTACCAAATCGTTAAACATATTGACAGCTCTGTAATCAAACGGATAGGGCTTGCCCGCCCATATAATTTGAACGGGTCTTTTCGTATCGGAAACTAATTTTCTAAATCTTGCCATATCATAAGTTAAAAGCCATGGTCTTTTGTACTCTGCAAATCTTCTAGCCCAGACAATGGTTAAAATATCAGGATCAAAAAGCTTACCGGTTTGGTCTGCAACTTCTTCGAAAAGTATTTTTTTTAAGTGTTTTTTTCTTCCTAAAAGTTGATAATCTTCATGCTCTTGGAACCAGCTTAAAAGTTGCTTATCAGCCCAATACCTCATATTTTGGGCATTTGTTATACCGATTATCTCACATTTTCCTTTAATGTCCCTCCACATATCGTTGGCAACTTTTTCATGTATTTTTGATACTGCATTTGCTCTTTTTGCAACTTTCAATGCACCGACAGTAAGTGAAAAGTTATCATTATGATAATCAAGCATATCTTGTATCTTATCAACCGCAAATCCGTTAAAAAAACCCATCTCCTGCAAAAGATTTACATTATGTTCCTCATTGCCTGCCATCTCGGGAGTGTGAGTGGTAAAAACAACTCTTTTTTTAACCTCTTCCAAATTTTTATATTTTTTTAAAAGTTCAAAAGCCAAAGGAAGTGCATGTCCTTCGTTCAAATGATAAATATCAATCTTTTCATTCAAAGCATCAAGTACTTTTATGCCTCCTATACCTAAAACTATCTCCTGTGCAATTCTTGTTTTTTCATTTGCATCATACAGTTTATGCGTTATAGTCCTTGCCAAATAATCATTTTCAAAAACATCAGTCGAAAGAAGTATCAAAGGAGCGGTATCAAAACATTTTGCAGGCAATAAATAAGCTTTTACCGTTACGGGGATGGAATTAACCAAAACCGTAACCTTTAAATCCAACTCTTCTATAAAGTAGTAAAATTTTCTTAAAAAATCAATTTTTAAAGTTCTATCTTCATGCCTGTGCTGATCATAGTATCCATAACTCCACAAAATTCCTACACCTATGGTATTTTGTCCCAAATCATTCGCACTTCTTAAATGAGATCCTGCCAAAAATCCCAAACCTCCGCTGTAATTTTTAAAAACCTGATCTATAGCAAATTCCATAGAAAAATATGCCACTTTTGTCTGATATTTTTTGTTTGTATTGTAAGTTATCAACTTCATTTTATCTTATCTTTTCCTTCTTAGCTTTTTTATAAGTATTTTTTTACCAAACTCAACTCCGGGCTGATCATAGGTATTTATATCAAACAAAGCACCGGCATATGAAGTTAAAAGTTCAAAATACATTATAAGTGCCCCGATATTTGACTCATTTATTTTATCAAGGATTATCATATCTACTGGAATTTTTTGAGCTGTCATACTCTCTTTTGTTGCATCACATTCGGCATTTATAAGATCATTAAAGCTGTATCCGGCCGTATAATCACTCTTTGTTAGATTTTTCAGTTCAATATCAGGTATTTTTATATCCTGTTCAAAATTTTTTATCTTTATAAAAGTAACCGTTTTATCTTTGGGACCTTGCATAATCAACTGTAAAAAAGAGTGTTGATCTACGGAGCCTATATGTCCTATGGGCGTCAAGCCTACATTGTTTGCGTTTTTGTCAATCTTTCCAAGAGATTCTGCCCAAAGCTGTACAAACCATTTGGTAAAATCTTCTAAACAATCCGCATATGAAAAAAGTATATTCATAGGATATTTCTTGTAATTTTCCACTTGAAAAAAAGCTTTTAGTGCTATATGCTCCTCTTTTGTATCAAAAAAATTCTCCATAAACTCTTTTGCACCGTTTAGCATATCCTCCACTTTGTATCCGGATAATGCCAAAGGAACAACACCAACGGCACTTAACACGGAAAATCTTCCTCCCACATTGTCGGGAATGGTAAAAGCCTTTATATTATAACTGTCTGCAAATTTACAAAGAGGAGAACCTTCATCGCTTATAACTATAACTCTTTTTCTATCCTGTGATAAATCCATATCAAAAAAGGATAATACGGTTTTAAATATTGATATTGTTTCAACCGTTCCCCCTGATTTTGAAACTACTGCAAATATAGAATTTTCTTTTTTAATTTCGGATAAATTTTCAAAAATAGTAACAGGATCGGGATTTTCCAAAAATATTAAATTTTTTATATTTTTATATTTATGTTTCAACATGGAATTTATGGCTTTTGTACCGAGTGATGAGCCTCCTATACCGATAACTACTATATTTTTCGCACTTTCATATACTCCATCTTCATTGAGCATATAATTTTTGATTTCTTTTAAAAGATTTACCGAATCATAAGGAAGATTGTAATATCCGCTTACACCTTTTTCTTTTTCATACACCAAAGAACCAAAGGCATTCATCATTTTCTTTTGTGCATCATCATTCAAATCAAAATCAAAGTATCTTTTAAACTGTATCATAGCTTATCCTTAAAAATCTTTTTTACAATATTTCGTGCCTCTTGTTGCAAACTTTTTAAATGCTCTTTAGATATGAAACTCTCAGCATAAATTTTATATATATCTTCCGTGCCTGATGGCCTTAAAGCAACCCATCCATTTTTTGAAACTATCTTAAGACCTCCTATTTTTGCACCATTTCCGCTTGCTTTGGTATATATACACTCTATCTCTTCACCGCCGATTGTTTTTTCATTTATATCTTTCGGATCAATTTTTTTAAGAATTTCTTTTTGCTCTTTTGAAGCGGGTGCATCAATCCTTTCGTAGTAGGATTTTCCAAACTCTTTTTCAAAATCACTATAGATATCACTTAAATCTTTTTTTGTTTTTGCCAAAATTTCAGCTGACAACAAATCAAGTATAATCCCGTCTTTATCGGTTGTCCATACACTCCCGTCAAATCTCAAAAAACTTGCCCCCGCACTCTCTTCTCCTGCAAAACCCAGTTTTCCTTCAAACAAACCATTGCTAAACCACTTAAAACCTACAGGCACTTCGTACACTTCTTTTTTCAAAGATGCGCCAACTCTGTCTATCATAGAACTTGAAACCAAAGTTTTTCCGATTTTTAAATTTTTATCCCAATCTCGATATTTAAAAAGATACCATATAGCAATACTCAGATAGTGATTCGGATCAATAAGACCTCCTTTTGGAGTAACTATACCGTGTCTGTCCGCATCTACATCATTGCCGAATGCTATATCATATTTATCTTTCAATTCTATAACTCCTCTCATAGCATAAGCAGAAGAGCAATCCATCCTTATCTTGCCATCATGGTCTAAATGCATAAAAGAAAATGTAGGATCTACGAAAGGATTTATTATATCTATATTTAAACCGTAAAGTTCATTTATTTTTTTATAAACTCCCATAGCAGTTCCTCCCAAAGGATTTGCCGCGATTTTTAATCCGGACTTCTTTATCAAATCCATATCGATAATCTCATTTAAAGAATTTACATAGGGGGTAATATAATCATACTGCATTATATGTTTTAACTGCAAAGCTTTCTCATAGGAAACACTCTTAACTTCCCTTAAAGAGTGTTTTAATATCTCATTTGCTCTGTTTTGAATCATATCGGTTATATCAGTATCCGCAGGACCTCCGTTGGGAGGATTGTATTTGTACCCTCCGTCACTCGGGGGATTGTGTGAAGGTGTTATAACCACTCCGTCACTCAATTTATCTGCGGTTTTATTTTTTTCCAAAATTGCAAACGATATCAGTGGTGTCGGTATATATTCATTATCTTTTGCTATGGCAACTTTTACTTCATTTGCGGCAAATACTTCCAATGCCGTTATTTGTGCGGGAGTTGAAAGAGCATGAGTATCTTTTCCAAGATATAAAATACCGTCAATGCCTTTCTCTTTTCTATAGTCACAAATTGCCTGTGATATCGCTTTTACATGGTCTTCGTTGAAACTTTTTTTGTAAGCATTGCCTCTATGACCCGATGTTCCGAAAGATACCGCTTCATTTTTTATATCAGGATTTGGTTTAAGAGTAAAATATGCACTGACCAAAGAAGGAATATTTTCAAGCATATCTCTTGAGACGGGTTTTCCAGCCATTTTGTTTATCATTTTGCATCCTTAAAATATTTCGTTAGCCACCTCATCTATATGATCTTTTTTACCTTTTTTTACATGTACCCATGCTGTCGGTGCCGCTATGAGGATAGCTATAATGATAAAATATAAAAAGTTATATACCATATCAGCATAATAATCAATCATTCCAAACAGTGCGACAAAAAGCACAAAATAGGTTAAAAAAATCTTTCCATATCTCTTCCGAGAAAACTTTTTCATCTTGAAATCTCCTTTTAAATACTTAATTTATGATTTTGAGACACTTCTAAAATCTTAAGTATTTTTTATTCGGTAATTTTATTTTTCTCTTATTACATTTTTTTCTATTATATCAAGTATTTCATTAAATTCATAAATTATAATTTCACCGGTTAAAATTTCAAACTTTACTATCTCATTTTGATCCAAATTTTCAATTTGCATCACCATTGATCTAAGAGAGTTTCCGTGGGCACTGACAAGAACAGTTTTATTTTGTATCAAAACAGGAACTATGTTTTTATAGTAGTAATTTATCGTTCTTTTTTTTGTATCTTTTAAAGATTCACTTCTTGGCAGTATTGATTTATCTATAAATTTATACTTTCCGTCAAATTCAGGAAGTCTCTTATCGCCGTCTTCAAGAGGAGGAGGCGGAGTATCGTATCCTCTTCGGATACTTAAAAAGATTTCATCTCCCGCCTCTTTTTTTATCATATCTTTATTTTTTCCCTGCCATGCTCCATAGTGTCTTTCGTTTAATTTCCAACTTTTTATAACATTTATATGTTCCCACTCCAACTCTTTTAAAAGAATTTGTGTAGTGTGAATAGCTCTTTTTAGCCATGAAGTAAAAGCGATATCCGGATATAAGGAGTTTTCTTTTAAAAGTTTTCCCGCATTTTTAGCTTCTTGCACACCCTTTGAACTTAGCTCCACATCCGTCCAGCCGGTAAATATATTTTTTTGGTTATAAAGACTTTCTCCATGCCTTAAAAGGATAAGTTTAGCCATATCTATTCCATTTTAGAAGCTACAAAATCAGCAAGTTCAAGCAATCTTTGAGAGTACCCGTACTCATTGTCATACCATGCCAAAACTTTTATCATTTTACCGCCTATAACCGAAGTTGAAAGTCCATCAATGATACTTGAATGAAGATTGCCGAGTATATCGCTTGAAACAACTTCATCCATAGTAATTTGAAGTATTCCTTTTAATTCCTCTTCAGATGCTTTTAAAAAAGCATTATTGATTTGTTCAACACTTACTGATTTGTTTAAGAGTGCAACTATTTGTGTTATTGCACCGTCAGGAACAGGAACTCTTAAAGCCATTGCTTCCATTTTACCTTTTAATGACGGGATAACTTCTGTTGTAGCTATGGCGGCTCCTGTGGTAGTAGGTATGATATTTACTGCTGCGGCTCTGCCTCTTCTTCTTTTTTTAGCTCTTTTATCAACTGTTGTCTGAGAAGAAGTATATGCATGAGTTGTGGTTATCATAGCATTTTCAACTCCAAAATTATCTTCTAAAACTTTCATAGCCGGAGCTAATGAATTGGTAGTACAAGAAGCATTTGACAAAATATGATGATTTTTTGGATCATATTCATTTTGATTTACTCCAAGAACTATAGTTTTATCTATATTTTTTCCCGGAGCCGAAATGATTACTTTTTTTGCTCCGGCTTCCAAATGCTGTTTTGCCAAGTTGCCATCGGTATAATGACCCGTACACTCCAAAACTATATCTATATCAAGCTCTCTCCAAGGGAGTTCCAATGCATTGTGAGAACTTACTATGGTGATCTCTTTGCCTCCAATGGTAAGTTTTTCGTTACCCTTGGTTTTTATATCAAAACCGGCTTTCCCGTGAACTGAATCATATTTTAAAAGATAAGCCGCATCTTCCACACTTGAAGTATTTGCCGCAACAATTTCACAATTTTTGGGTAAATTTGCCATATAGTGTCTTAAAACCTGATTGCCAATTCTTCCAAGTCCGTTTATAGCTACTCTTTTCATTTTTTCTCCTTTGATATAGGTATATAAAATTTTTCCAAATATTCACTCATCATCCGTCTTGCACTAAAATTCGGTGCAATACTTATAATAGACTCTTTCATTTTCTTTATCCACATAGGTGAAATGCCCTCATCATTAAACTCATAAAAAAGAGGTACAATTTCATTTTCCAAAGTATCATAAATGGATTTTACATCTATGCTGTCATCGGATTTGTCTTCTCCTATGCTCCAACCGTTTTTTTTATTGTATCCTTCTATCCACCATCCATCAGGCACTGAAAAGTGAATAGTACCGTTTATAGCCGCTTTCATTCCGCTGGTTCCACATGCCTCAAGAGGTATTTGAGGATTGTTAAGCCACACATCAACACCTTTTACAAGATATTTGGCAACTTCTTCGCCATAATCTTCGATAAAGGCAATTCTGCCCTTAAACCTTGGATTTTGTGCGGTTTTGAAAATATTTTGTATCATTTTTTTACCGGGATTATCTGATGGATGAGCTTTCCCTGCGAAAATAATTTGTACCGGTTTTTCATTGTCACATACTATTTTTTCCAACCTGTTTAAATCTTTTAAAATCAAATCAGGTCTTTTGTAGCTTGTCATTCTTCTTGCAAAACCAACAGTCAGTATATCCGGATCGAGCATAACTCCTTCAGCCATTGCCACAAGAGGGTCAATACCCTCATTTGACCATTTTTGCCTTACTCTTTCTCTTATAAAATTAACCATTTTTACTTTATTGGCATAGTGCATATCCCAGAGGTCTTGATCACTTATATCATTTATTTTTTCCCAAATATCAGGATTGTTTTGTATATGAAGCCAATTTTCAAAAAAAACTTTATCCAAATTTTCCAATAATTCATCTCCTATCCATGTTGGAAGGTGAACACCGTTTGTAATATACTTTATAGGCATATCATTTTTAGTATCTTTTGAAAAAATATTTTTCCATATCTCTTTTGTAACTTCACAATGCTTTTTGCTTACAGCATTTTTGTATTTGCACATTCTAAGCCCGAATACCGTCATATTAAAACCGCTGTTTGGAGTATCGGGATTGATACCGAGACTTAAAAAATCCTCTTTGCTTATGCCGAGTCTTTTCCAATAATCACAAAAGTAATTGCTCATCATATCAAAATTATACACATCAGTTGCTGCCTGCAAAGGAGTATGAGTAGTAAAAATGGAACTTTCTTTAACTCTTTGGAGTGCATCTGCAAAATTCATTTTATCTTTTTCCATAAAATTTCTGACCCTTTCAAAAAGAGCAAAAGCGGGGTGTCCTTCATTTAAGTGAAGTATTGCATATTCGATCCCCAATTCCTCAAGAACTTTATAGCCTCCTATACCCAAAACTATCTGCTGTCTTAATCTTTGGTTTAAATCAGGCACATAAAGATGCGAACTTATCTGCCTATCCCACGGATCATTTTTATCAATATCCGTATCAAGCAGATACAAAGTTACCCTTCCGACATTTATCTTCCAAACAGAAGCAAAAACAGGAGGATCTATAAAAGGAACCTGTATGGTAAAATGATTACCGTTTTTATCTAAAACTCTCTCAATCGGAGCTATATCTTTGTCTATCGTTTCATTGGTACCGTTTTGCCAGCCGTCACTTCCTATAATCTGCCTTACATATCCTTGAGGATACATAAAGCCGACACCCACCATAGGAATGTTCATATCGCTTGACTCTTTTAGTATATCTCCTGCTAAAAATCCAAGTCCTCCCGAATATATAGGTACGGAATGATGCAAACCATACTCTGCGCAAAAATAAGCTACAGGCAAAGACTTCTCTTCTTTTATATCACCCATATAATTCTCAAACAGAGCAAGAACAAATTTATACTCTTTCATAAAATGTTCACTCTTTGTCAAATTTATAAAATCATTTTCACTTAAACTTTTTAAAAGTTTTATGGGATTATGTCCGCTCTCTTTCCAAAGATACGGACTTATGAGTTTAAAAAGAGCTTTGCCCCTCGGATTCCATGTCCACCAGAGATTGAGAGATATATTTTTCAGCTTCTCTATCTCTTTTGGGAGCTTTGGCAAAGCTATATTTGCAGAGGGGTCTTTATTTAACATTTTACTTCCAATAATATTTTGCATTATTGCCAAGTTTGTCTTCTATCTCAAGAAGTCTGTTGTACTTTGCAAGTCTCTCGCTTCTTGAAGCTGATCCTGTTTTTAAGTGTCCCGTTCCCATAGCAACTGCCACATCAGCCAAAAAAGTATCGCAAGTTTCGCCTGATCTGTGAGAAACAAATGCTCTCCAGTTATGCTCATAGCAAAGCTTTATGGCATCTATGGTTTCACTGAGTGTTCCTATCTGATTTAACTTAATAAGCGAAGCATTTGCGGTGTGTTCTTTGATGCCTCTTGCGATAAATTTCGTATTTGTTACAAAAATATCATCACCCACTACTTCAATTTTGTCTCCAAGCTCTTTTGTAAATTTTGCAAATCCTTCCCAATCTTCTTCCGCCAAAGGATCTTCCCATAAAATAATAGGATATTTTTGCACCCACTCTTTTGCCATCTCTATAAGATCATCACTGCTTTTCTTGCCAAGACCGGACCATTTTAAATCATAATTATCTTTTTTTCCTACCGCAAAAGAAGTGGCAGCACTATCAAGTGCTATTGATATGTCAACTCCGGGTTTATATCCGGATTTTTCTATAGCTTGTATAATAATCTCTATAGCTTCTTCATTGCTTTTTAAATTGGGTGCGAAACCGCCTTCGTCTCCGACAGAAGTTGCCAAACCTTTATCTTTTAAAATCTTTTTTAATGTATGAAAAGTTTCAGCTACATATCTCAAACCCTCTTTGAAAGTAGGAGCTCCGAAAGGAACAGCCATAAATTCCTGTATATCCACACTGTTATCTGCATGTTCGCCTCCATTTAATATATTCATACAAGGTACCGGAATTCTATTGGCATTAGAGCCTCCGAGATATTCGTATATTTCCAAGTTATGGCTTGTAGCTGCTGCTTTTGCGGTTGCCATAGATACTCCGAGTATCGCATTTGCTCCAAGTTTTTCTTTATTGGAAGTTCCGTCAAGCTCTATCAATCTTCTATCAATTTCAATCTGATTTGTAGCATCCATTCCAAATAGAGCCGGAGCTATAATATCATTTACATTTTCTACTGCTCTTAAAACACCTTTTCCGCCATATCTTGTTTTGTCTTCATCTCTTAACTCACAAGCTTCATACTCTCCTGTGCTTGCACCGCTTGGAACAGAAGATTTGACTTTTGTTCCATCCTCAAGTTCCATAAAAACCCTAACGGTCGGATTACCTCTGCTGTCAAGTATCTCTATGGCTCTTATACTTTTAATCTTACTGCTCATGGTTTTCTCCTCATTTTTTTCATCATTGTTTTAAAAAACATCTGCTGTGCCAATTTGCCAAAACCTTCCGTCAAAGTAGGATGAGGATGGATAACTCCAAGTATATCCATAGCACTCATTTTCTTTGCTACTATCAAAGAAGCTTCGCCTATCAATGAACCTGCATCTTCGCTGAGTATTTCTATACCTACAATTACACCTTCTTTATCTATTATAAATTTTAAAAAACCAAGCTCTTCTTTATCTATCTGGGCTTTTGCATCAATTTTATAGTCATATTTTTCAATCTCGACCTCCAAGCCCATTTTTTTTGCTTCAATTTCACCAAGCCCTACTGATGCTATTTGAGGAGAAGTAAAAAGCACCCATGAATTCTTACTAAAATCAACCGAATGAGGATGAGGTGCAAACATATTGTGTATTGCAATGCCTGCTTCATAAGTGGCGGTATGGGCAAATTTTGGAGCATTTATACAATCCCCGCAGGCATATATATGATCTTTTGAAGTTTTCAGGGTATTGTCTGTTTTTATGCCGTGTCTGTCAAACTCTACTCCGATATTTTCCAAGTTTAAACCATCCGCATTTGCAACTCTCCCTGTTGCCAAAAGAACTCTTTGCGAAGTTATAACTTTTTCTTCTTTGCCCTGTTCAAATTTTATACTAAATATATCATCTTTAAAATCTATACTTTGTATATTTACATTTAAATCTATCTTCACTCCGTTTTCTATCATTCTGTTTTGTACTGCAAGTGCGGCATCTTCGTCCACTCTTTTTAAAATCCTCTCACCTCTTTGAAGTATGCGGGTTTTAACTCCAAGCTCGTTAAACATACCGGCCAACTCACAGCTTATAGCTCCCGCTCCTATAAAAACTATCTCTTTTGGCAACTCTTTTTCAAAAAAAACATCCCTGTTTGTCCAAGCTTTTGCAACTGCATTTCCTTTAAAAGGCGGCAAATTTACTTTGGCACCTGTTGCTATAAGAGCTTTTTTGAAACTTATAGTGCTACCGTTTACACTCAAAGTATATTCATCTTTAAAACTTGCCTCACCCTGTATAAACTCAAGATTGGGATTTTTCTCTATTTGCATAAAAGCAGCTTCACTTCTTCTTTTTAGTATCGCCTCTTTATCTCTTAAAACTTCTTCCCAATGTATCTGAGGTTCACTTTTTAATGCTACATGAAATTTAGAAGCATTTTTTAACATTTTATATCTGTTCGCCGCATTTTCCAATACTTTAGAAGGAATACAGCCTTCAAAAAGACACTCTCCTCCCGGTTTTTCTCTTTTGTCTATAAGCAAAACTTTTTTACCGAACATTGAAGCCGCCATAGCCGCCGGAGTTCCGGCAGGTCCGGCACCAATTACAACCAAATCATACTTCATTATTGATCCTTTAAAATTTTTAGAGCTTCTTTTACATTTTTATTTTCTACTGTTAGGGCATATATGGCATTTGCCATTTTAACAGCTTCTTTAAACTCTCTTTGATGAATATTTCTTCCTGTTCCGTTACCTCTGCTTTTTCCTGTATGAATCTGTTCATAAAGTTCTTCTAAAAACTCTTTTTCATCTATCTTGTTTCCGCCCTCACACAGTATGCCGCTTCTTCCTGCTGCCATTGTCACCTCTTTTAACAATTCGGGTTTAAATTTACCTTTTTTATAAGGAACTTTAAGTTTTATGAAATCAGCACCAAGACAAGCCCCCACTCCTGCGGCTCCGGCTATAAGATGAGGATCATGCTCATCTTTTACATAATTGCCTTTCGGATATATCCAAAGTACGGCAATAAGTCCGTTTTGATGAGCCTGATGCACTATGCCGGCTGCTTCACTTAACATATCATGTTCGTATATACTACCAAGATAAACAGTATATCCTACTCCCAAAATTTTAAGTTTGCTTTGTTTTTTAAATTTTACCACATCATCAACACTTATCCATTGCTTTGAGTAGGGATCTTTGTCACTGTATGGTATAAGATTGGTTTTGGAGTTAAGCTTTACAAGATAGGGTATATTTTTATAATCTCTTGCATATTTACTTATTAGTCCGAACTGGGTAGCAAACACTCCTATTCTGGCTTTTGAAGCAATTTTAAAAAGATGTTCCGGGTTATTGTCTTGAGATGGGATATTTTTGCCGTAAAAATCATTATTTAAATGTTCTACTTTTTGGTCTCCGGCAAAAAGCATAAGCCTCCCGCTTCCGCCTGTTGATTTTTTAAAATTTTTTAAAAATTCTTTCTCTTTTTTAGCCGGAACATCAGCTGGTAAATATTGTTTTAGCATTTTATACTCCTTTATCTGCCAAGTTTTGCTTCTAATTTTACTATATCTTCCATAGTTTTTAAGACACTATCGGGATTTAAACTTATCGAATCAATACCGAGCTTCACAAGATATTCGGCCACTTCAGGATAGTCCGAAGGAGCTTGTCCGCATATACCGCTGTGCCTTTTGTTTCTTTGACACCCTTTGACGGCAAGCTCTATCATTTTCATAACTCCGGGGTCTCTTTCATCATAATCAAATGCTACAATTTCGCTATCTCTATCTACCCCCAGAGTCAGTTGGGTCAAATCATTGCTACCTATACTGAAACCATCATAAATTTTACTAAATTCATCTATTTGTATAACATTGTTAGGTATTTCGCACATAACATAAATCTTCAAACCGTTTTCACCCTTTTTAAGACCGTATTTTGCCATTGTCCGTAAAACTTTTTCGCCCTCATTTACTCTTCTACAAAACGGTATCATAAGGATAACATTTTCAAAGCCCATCTCATCTCTTACTCTTTTCATAGCTTTGCATTCCAAAGCAAAACCGTCTTCATATGCTATATGAGAGTATCTTGCCGCTCCTCTGAAACCTATCATCGGATTATCCTCATTTGGTTCAAAAAATTTACCGCCGAGTAAAGTTGCATATTCGTTTGATTTAAAATCACTCATTCTGACCACACATGGATTTGGATATACACAAGAAGCGATAGTTGCCACCCCTTCACTGAGAGTTTTGACAAAAAATTCTTCATAACTCCCATAAGCCTTAGTAATCATATCAAGTTTTTTTCTTGTTTCATTATCAACTTTTTCAGGATGCCTTAATGCCATGGGGTGAGCTTTTATGTATTCATTTATGATAAATTCCATTCTTGCCAGACCGATACCCTGCACGGGAAGTGAGCTTAAGCTAAAAGCTTGATCGGGATTTCCAAAATTCATCATTATTTGTGTTTTTGGTATCGGAAGTGCACTCAAATCTGTTTCATCTATCTTGTATTTTAATTTTCCCTTATAAACATAACCGGTTTCTCCCTCTGTACAGCTTACCGTTACCGTTACTCCGTCTTTTAAAACTTCAGTAGCATTATCGCATCCTACAATTGCAGGGATACCGAGCTCTCTGCTGACTATTGCGGCATGACAGGTTCTGCCTCCTTTGTTGGTTATGATTGCAGCAGCAGTTTTCATTATAGGCTCCCAATCAGGAGTGGTTGTGTCTGCTACCAAAACTTCTCCTGCTTTAAATTTGCCCAAATTTTTTACATCATTTATCACTTTTACACTACCTTCGCCTATTTTGGTGCCTACGGCTCTTCCTTTAAGAAGAATTTCACCATGTTCGAGCAAATGATATATTTTTAAAATTGTGCCTTTCTTTTGGGATTGGACTGTTTCCGGTCTTGCTTGTACCATATACACATATCCGTCTATGCCGTCTTTTGCCCACTCCATATCCATCGGTTTTTTAAATCCTGCTTTTTTTGAGTAGTGATTTTCTACTTTTATTGCATAATCAGCCAATATCATCACATCATCATCACTTATGGCAAATTTGGTTTGCTCCTCTTGTGTAGTCGGAATATTTTTAGTATATTCCACAGCTATATTATCAATATTTAATTTATCGGTAAATATCATCTTTAGTTTTTTGCTTCCAAGTCTTCTTTTTAAAACGGTTCTGAAACCTTTGTTAAAAGTAGGTTTATGTACATAAAAACTGTCCGGGTCTATAGTGCCTTGTACAACATTTTCCCCCAACCCCAAAGCAGCATTTATAAAAACAACATCTCTAAACCCGGTTTCAGTATCAAGACTGAACATTACTCCGCTTGCACCTTTGTCACTTCTTACCATTTTCATAACAACTACACTGAGATATACTTTAAAATAATCAAAATTATTATCAAATTTATAGTGTATGGAGCGGTCTGTAAAATTTGAAGCAAGACATCTTTTATAGGCATCAAGCAATTCTTTTTCTGTTTCAATATTTAGATAAGTATCATTCTGTCCGGCAAAAGAAGCCTCCGGAGAATCCTCCGCAGTTGCAGAAGATCTAACTGCCATTGACAAACTCTCGCCATACTCCTGTTTTAATCTTTTGTGCCCTTTTAAGATTTCATTTTTCAAATCACTCGGTAATTCACACTCCCGGATAATTTCTCTGCAAGCCTTTCCTCTTTTTTGCAATTCATCTAAATTGTTCGGGTCAAGAGTATCCAACTCTTTATGAAGCTTTTTCCATGCATTGTTAAAGTCAAGTATATACTTGTATGCACTTGCCGTAACAGCAAATCCGTTTGGTACTCTAACACCCTCCTTGGTTAAATTTTGATACATTTCCCCTAAAGAAGCATTTTTTCCTCCAACCTCCGAAACATCATCTATGCCTATCTCATCAAACCATTTGATATATTGACTCATTTGATATCCTTTCTTATCTTTTTCTAATAAAATTATACTCCAAATCCTGTTTACTATTGATTTAATCAGGGGTATTTTAAATTATATCATAAGAATTTTATCATCTTCTGTGAGCTAACTAACACCAAAAAGGGATTAGAGTTAAGAACTTTTAAAATCTTCTTTATAACTTTTTTTCTTTTTTTAGCCCGCAAAAATATTTCCTGAGTAGGGTGAAGTTTCCCTCTTGACACTCTCATTGTCCTTCGCTAAAATATATCATAGTATATTTTATCTCGGCTGTCGGAGTATTGCTCGGAATGTAAAAGCTAAACTTTTCACTACAAAATAATTGCAAGGAGTAAAAAACCAAAGATGGATAGGAAAACAAAACATAAAATAGTAACCGGTGATAGTCGGCAGATGGTTGGCATTGCTGATAAGTCTGTACAATTAATTATCACATCACCGCCCTATTGGCAATTAAAAGATTATGGTATAGATAATCAAATAGGTTATAATGATAGCTATGAAGAATATATCAATAACTTAAATCTTGTTTGGAAAGAAAGTTATCGTGTGCTTGATAACGGTTGCCGACTTTGTGTAAATATTGGCGACCAGTTTGCTCGTTCGGTTTATTATGGACGATATAAAGTTATTCCCATCAGAACTGAAATAATCAAATTTTGTGAAAGTATCGGATTTGACTATATGGGAGCTATTATTTGGCAAAAAAAGACAACTTCCAATACCACCGGGGGTGCATCTTTGATGGGGAGTTATCCAACACCTCGAAATGGTATTTTATCTATTGATTATGAGTTTATTCTTATTTTTAAAAAACTCGGTACACCAAAACGCCCAAGTAAAGAAATCAAAGAACTTTCAAAAATGACCAAAGACGAATGGAAAACCTATTTTTCAGGACATTGGAATTTTACAGGAGCAAAGCAAGATGGGCATATTGCAGTATTTCCCGAAGAGCTTCCAAGAAGATTAGTAAAAATGTTTGCTTTTGTCGGAGATACTGTTTTAGATCCGTTTCTTGGAAGCGGAACAACTTCTCTTGCAGCAAAAAATCTTGGGAGAAATTCAATAGGATATGAAATCAACGAAGCATTTTTGCCTTTTATCGAGCAAAAATTGGATATAGAAAATGACATTAATAACGAGTATCAATTTATCAAAGAGAAGCCGACAATCAACTTTGATGAGGAAATAAAAAAACTGCCCTACATTTTTAAAGATTTTCACAAATTTGATAAAAAAACTGATCCGAAGAAATTACAATTCGGTTCTAAAATTGATATGAACGGTTCGGTTAAAAGAGAAGAATATTACAGAGTAAAAGAAATCATTAGCCCTGAACTATTAAGACTTAATAATGATTTGATTGTCCGACTAATCGGTGTAAAAGAAAAGAAAGAAACAAATGGAAAAGCGACTGATTTTTTACGATTAAAAACAAAAGGACAAAAGGTTTTCCTAAAATTCGATGAAATAAAACACGATAAAGAAAATAATTTAATGGCTTATGTTTATTTGAAAAACAAAACTTTTTTAAATGCACATTTGATAAAAAATAATTTAGCAGAAATCGATACTTCATATCAATTTAAAAATAAAGAAAAGTTCACTAATTATACAAAACAAGGGTAAGATAATGGCAAAAGAATGGATACTAAATAGTGCAATGAACAGGTTTCAGCTTAATTTTAAAAGAAATGTCGGACCTACTTCGGCATCAATTCGAGAATGTGCACCCAAAACGCTTGACGAATGGAAACAATATTATTTTAATAATATTTGCTCTAAACAACATATTGAAGAATTAGGAAAAAAACTTTATATAAAAATAACAGAAGTTATACAATCAGAAGTTGAAGAAATAACAGAAGAAGATTGTATTAACTATATGTTTCAAATGGTTATAAACAGGACATTTGATGGCTATATGACAGAAATAAAAACTATTTACGGACAGCTTCAGGCAACTCTTCAAAATGTATTTCCCGACATTAAGATTGAACCGGCTCCCGACAAATGGGATAGATTGTTCAATGTAGATTTTTTTATAAAAATAGAAGACAACTTTATTGGACTTCAAATTAAACCGATTAGCGATACGGCACAAATTCCAGTAATATTTCAACAAAGAAATCAACAAGAACAAACACATAAAAAATTCCAAGAAAAATTTGGAGGAAAAGTGTTTTATATTTTTTCTATTAAAGAAAATGGCAAAAAAAGAATTGCCAATGAAGAAATAATCGAAGAAATACACCAAGAAATATTGCGATTGAAGAAAGATAGTAGCTAACAATGGCTATAAGCAATGCGGGGAAAAAGCGAAAAAGGAAAAAAATGCCAAATTGTATCAAACCGGATAATTCATATATAAAAATTTTGCAAAACAGTTTTTTATTTGACAACCTCGGTAACGAATTGACAGAAAAATTACTAAAAGATTTTATACCTGTATTTTTTAAAAAAGGTGAGAATATAAATCCTAATTTAACGGAAAAATATGTCTATATCATTGTAGAAGGTCGCCTTAAGATAACAAATATTGACCCCAAAACAGGCAGAAGCATAGCTCTTTTTATACTTCATACAGGAGATATACACGATATTTTTACACTTCTTGATGGAAAAGAACATATCGTTTTTCCAATAGCTTTAGATGATACCATAGCCTTAAGAACTACTCTTAAAAATGCAAGAGATATTATAAAATCTTATCCGAAATTCAATGAAAAATTCTTACCATATCTTGGCAAAAGACTTAGAGAGCTTGAAAACTTTAGCGAATCAATAGTTTTTGAAAATACTGCTACAAGGCTATCCAAGCTTATTTTAAAACATATTGCAAACACCCAAAATGAGAATGATCACTATCCTTTAAAACTTATAAACAATCTATCGCACGAATCTTTATCGGAATTGATAGGATCGGTAAGATCCGTTGTAAGCACTAAAATGGAAAAACTTAAAAAAGAGGGCATTATCATAAGCAAAAGAGGTTATCTTGCCGTTAAAGATATCGAAAAGCTCATTGAAAAATGTGATCCTTTTTAACAATTTTTATGAAGGAAGAAGGTAGCAACTGACCCTTTTAGTATAAAATATAGTATTGTATTTCATATTTTTTATGTTATAATATGTAATGCATCACATAAAGGCTAATTATGTTAGAAGATTTTTTTACTAAAAGTATTCAATTTATAAAACTTAACAACTTAAAATATAAAAGATATTTTGCAAAACAGAGCCATTTTGAACATAGACTCTCTATATTGATAGGAGCAAGAGGTATCGGCAAAAGTGTTACTTTAGCTCAATATATGAGTGATTTTGATATACAAAAAGAAGCCTTATATATATCACTTGATGATATATTGGCAAATGATATAAATCTTTATGAGACAGCACAAAACTTCTATCTTCATGGAGGTAAACTTTTATGCTTGGATGAAATACACAAATACTCAAACTGGTCGCAAGAGTTAAAAAATATATATGATAATTTTCAGGATTTAAAGGTTATAGCAAGTGGTAGCAGTGCTTTAGAGATAGAAAAAGGAAGTTTTGATTTAAGCAGACGAGCCATAGTTTACAATATGGTCGGGATGAGTTTTAGAGAGTTTTTAGAGTTAAACTACTCTTTGAAGATAGGAAGTTATACTTTAGATGAAATACTAAAAAATCATATCGATATATCTATGGATATCATAGAAAAGTTAAAAACCGTAGATAAAAAAGTTTTAGATACTTTTAAAGAGTATTTGAGATACGGTTACTATCCATACTTTACAAATTTTGAAAATAAAGCACTTTTTTTCAAAACACTAAAACAAAATATAAATACAACTATTGAAAGCGACTTACTAAATATCTATCCATCACTTACCGGTAGAAGCATAAAAAAGATAAAACAATTACTTGCAATAATCATGCAAAATGTGCCATTTACTCCAATAATCTCTACTTTAAAAAAAAATATAGAGGTAAAAGATGATAGAACTTTAAAAGAGTATCTTTACTATTTGGACAAATCATCACTTATAAAGCTTTTAATGAAAAACTCAATGTCTATGAAAAATATAGATAAACCCCAAAAGTTGTACCTTGAAAATACAAATCTAATGTATATAACAAATCCAAATATAGGCAATATTAGAGAAACTTTTTTTGTAAATCAGTTAAGCAACTACTATTTGGTAAATGAACAAATAGATTTTAAAGGTATTTTTAGCTCAAAAGTTGGTGATTTTATTTTAGAAGAAAAGTATATTGTAGAAGCTGGAGGAGCAAAAAAAAGCTTTAAACAGGTAAAAGATATAAAAAACTCTTTTGTGGTATCAGATGATATAGAGATAGGTTGCAAAGCTAAAATACCTCTTTGGTTGTTTGGATTTTTATATTAATGTCAAAGCTTTACTTTTAACTGAAATGATAAATGGTACTGGTAAAACTACAGGTTAAAACAAAAATGGAAAGCTGGATTGTTGGATATTTTAGTTAAATAAAGGGTTACTAAGTGGTGCACTTTTGCACTGCATATTGGTGTATTTTTGGATTGCATTTGACAGTTGGAGAAGTTTCTTAGTATTAGGGGTCTATCATTAAAATTAGCAAGAGATAAAGAGTTTATCTAAGTCTAATTATTTTGATAAAACAAACCTAAAATCTAATATGATATAATGATATTGGACAAAGGTGTAGCTATAGGGGTCGGCTTTAAGTAGCTCCGTCTGAATTGCTGCCTTTGTCTCTTGCACCATCTTAGGTCTTTGATAGGAATGGTGCCAATTTTACTTTTAAAATCGTGGCTCTGAACTGAGAGTGAGTAAGATGGTAATTACACACAAAGGAAAGAGCAATGAACGCACGATATACCCTCAATGAATTACAAATTTGTATAGATGTAGAAAGTATTAACCATGCAATTACAATAGCTAAAGAAGATGGAACTATACTTCAAGAGTTTGAAATCTCTCATAACAATAAAGAAAATTGGAGACGTTGAATATCCACTTTTACTTAAACTTCTCCTTTACTATCTTAGAAACTAAAGAGCGAGAAAGATTTAAAAAGTTTGCAATTTGTATCTGTGTATAACCATCATTAAGTGCTTGTAGTATGGCTTTGTTTCTATCATCTTTAGTTTTACATTTGCCAAAATG
>CAZKWE010000056.1:0-4888 GCA_964556545.1 uncultured Campylobacteraceae bacterium
CCAAGTTCAAGGGGATTTTTATCCACAAAATCCAAAGATTCTCTCTCTTTCTGTCTCAATAACATCAAAAAAAGAGATATCAAAAAACCGGTTACAGCCAAAAAGATAAAAGGAAAAGCTATCTTTTTGGCAACAGCAACATTAAATATCATAGCCACTGCCGTAAGTCTAAGATACATAACCGAAGTTGCAGCTATGATAGAAGCATCTATGATATTGTTTTTGCCGATCTCTTTTGCCTTTCTTGAGAGAACAACGGTGGTTGCCGTAGAAGAATATACTCCTCCTATAATACCCGTCAGAAAAAAGCCTTTTGTATGAAACAGATACTTTTGGGCTATATACCCTCCGTAACTGATAGCCGATATGATAACAACCGCCAACCATATCTTAAAAGGAGATACCGGAATATATGAAATAACATTTTGTTTGGGTAAAAGAGGAAGAATGACGGCAGATAGTAAAATCATCTTGCTTAAAGTTTCAAACTCATAGGTATTTATTTTGATACTGAATTTTTTTATAACATTTTTGGCATTTAATATAAAAACTATCAAAACAAAAACAAGTGAGGACATCCATACGGGATACAAGATGGAAACAGGTCCCAAAGCATAGATCGTCAAAAATACCAAATATATCAATATACTAGGTTTGTTTTCGGACAGTTTACGAATATAAAATAAAATATATAAAATATTAAAACCGATAAATCCCAATGCATAGATGAGCAAATTATCGGGATCTATCTTATAAAACAAAAAACCCAACATCCCCATAAAAGTAAATGTTCGGGCAGTTCCGAAAAAATATTCGTTCTCCTCTTTGTGATATTCCAGATGGTAGGTTTTGATCTCCAAACCTACCAAAAAACTAAGCGTTACGGTAACTATAAAATGTATCAAATCTTCATTTATATTCATAAAAAAGCCCCCTCACGCTACTACTGCAAAAATATAGGTTTTTGGAGGTACCCTATACTGAAAAGAAATATCACTTTCATTTCATCTGTAAAAAAATAAAAATAAAGCAATATTCCATATAAATAAATTTTATTATACTACTCTTATTTTACCTTTACCTATTCTACCTAAAATTTCTTTTGCCTTTTCTGTTTCTTCTTTGGATCCATGTATAAAAATCAAAATTTTACCTTTTTTAAGTAAATCTTCATATTTAACTGCCTCAATCTCTTCTATACCAAGATCAACAAACCATGCCGTAAGTGCGCTTAGACTTCCTGCCGTTACAGCTCCCCCAACTGCACCGGCGAGTGAAGAAATAATATGTCCTGTTGCTATAATAGGTCCAAATCCAGGTATCCAAAAGAAAAACATACCGGCTAAAAAACCGAATAATCCTCCCCAAAAAGCCCCTCTTTTACCCCAAATAGCAATATCCTCATTCTCTTTGACAAGTTCAAAATCATTTTTTGGTTCCCCATGTTCACCTTGCCCTAAAACAGAAATAGACTTTTTATCTATAGATCCTCTTACAAGTTCCTTTATAGCATCTATTGCCTCGGCATGATTATCATAAACTGCTATTAGACTATTCTTTTTCATCTTGTACAGCCTCTTTCTGAAATGTTTTTATTTTTTTCAAAGCTTTTTTATACTCCTTTTTTTCATATTTATTTACAAACTTTTCAGCTTTTTTTCTTTCAACATCTTTTCTTATTTTGCCGATAAGAGATTTAAAACTGTTTTTTAAATGGATATAAAGTTTTTCAACTTCATTTTTCCCTTTAATCTCTTTTTCTATACCTTTGATCTCTTCTTGTATAGCTCTGTATTCTGGTTCATGTTTTTTAGTATAACCAAGCAATACAGCTTTTTCAAGCTCTTCCTGAGCCATCTTTAATATTTTTTCAGCTTTATCTTTCTTGGACTTATCAAGTTTTGAAGCTTTAATTATCAAATTTTCGGCAGATAATATAGGTATTGGCATTACAACCTTGTCTTCCACAATAGTACTTAAAGAACTTAACAAAATGGTTAAAGCCTCATCCTTTTTACCATTATTTAAAGCTTTCAATGCCTTTTTTGTAGCAACAGGATATATATCCATCGGAATAAAACCTGTCGTTACAATCAAATCATCTTCCAAAGGCAGTAAAATGGATCTAGCAACCTGAGTATCATGGTTTTTAAGAGCTTTTTGAACAAATTTAAGAGCTTTTTTTATCGTTTTTATATCACCTTCAAAAGTATTTATATCTATACTACGGAATACAGGCACCAATCCTAAAGCCGGATTGATTTTCAAAGCATTGTCAAATGCTTCTGCGGCTTTATTCAACTTTATTTTAGCTTCATCAAGTTTGTTGTTTTGTAAAGCATTGATTGCCATCAAAGTATCATTTAAACCATTTAAAACATCTTTTGGAGCTTTTTTAAAATTTTTCTTTTGTTTGGCTATCTCCTTGTTCAAATAAGCTTTATTCTCATCCTGCAAAGCCTCTTCTTGAAAACTTTTTAATTTCTCTTTTGTTTTAAAAAGATCTTTCGATTCAGTTTCTTCCACCTTCGCTTTTGCAGAAACATGACCTTTTACACTTAAAGGATTTTCCAACGCTCTTGTTTCCTTTTTCGCCACCGTATCATTCAAATTATTTGACTGTGCAAATAAAACACAATTGCCCAACAAAAATCCCGCCAAAATAACTGAAGTAGTAAATTTTATTTTCATAATTTATCCCTTTTTATATTTTTTTAAAGTATTTTTACTTCTTTACATAAATTACTTAGTTGTTTTTTAGCATAACCAAAGCTATGGTAAAAAACAACCGCTTTGCATTAGATACCTTCTCTCTTTACTATAATATAGTGTATAAGGCCAGTTAATAATTATATGACTTTCAAAAAATAATTTCTGCTACCAAAGTTGCAAAAATTATAAAAATCAGAGTAATTCATCTGCAACATCATCAATATGATCATGTTTTTTATTTTTGATATGAATATAGCCAGTTATAACAGCTAAAAATATACAAACTGCCGCAAACCACAAAAAATTAAATTCCATCAAAGCATAATAGTCTATCAAAGAAGCAATAGCCGTAAACAAAATAAAATATATAAATGTTATTTTTAAATATTTTGTTATCGGAAATCTTTTTGATTTAATTTTTTTGTTAATTTTTTTCATTTTTTTTATCCAAAAGCATTGATTTAAAAAAAATATTTTTTGCCAAAAAACCAAATGATTCCGTAAAAGTCGGATGAGGATGGATCGCTTTTAAAACATCAATGCTTCTCATTTTATTGGCAACAATTAAAGCTGCTTCTCCAATCAAAGAGGACGCATTTTTGCTTAAAATATCAATACCTACAATAATACCGCTTTTTCTTTCTATAATAAACTTTAAAAAACCAAATCTCTCTTTTTCAATTTGAGCTCTAGCGTCAATTGCAAAATCATACTTTTCGACACTGATATCCATCCCCAAATCTTTAGCTTCCTTCTCATTAAATCCTACTGATGCAATCTGTGGATCTGTAAAAAGTACCCAGCTTAACTTCGATCTATCAACTTTATGTTTTTTAACCGGTGCGTAAATGTTATGTACAGCCACACCGGCTTCATAAGTTGCCCAATGAGCAAATTTGGCTCCCGTATTACAATCTCCTACCGAATATATATGGGGTACAGATGTTTGCAGCATATCATTTACTTTTATGCCGTAAGAGTCATATTCCACACCTGCTTTTTCAAATCCCAATCCCTCAACATTGGCTGTCCTTCCTGTTGCAACCAAAACATAAGGAGTTTTAATAACTTTGTTTTCCCCGTTTTGTAAATAGTTTATTGTAAATTTTCCATCTTTTTCATCTATACTTTTTATTTCGGTATTCAAATATATTTTTATACCACTATTTTTCATTGTTTTTTCTATTTTTAAGGCACATTCTTCATCAATTTTTTTTAAAATTCTTTTACCTCTTCCTATGACAAAACATTCAGTTCCCAATTTATTAAACATCTGCGCAAATTCACAACTGACAGAGCCGGTACCTATAAAAACTATTCTTTTAGGAATAACATTGTTTTTAAACAAATCTGCATTTGTCCATACTTTTGATATACCGTTTCCATGAAATTCAGGAATACGGGCTTTAGCTCCAGTAGCGATAATTGCATGTTTAAAACCGAATATTTCTCCGTTTACCTCTATGGTATGTTCATCCTTAAAACGGGCAAAACCCTGTTTAAATGTTAAAGATGGAAGAGATTTTAACTGTTTTAATGCTGCAAAAGAACGCTCTTTTAAAAGTTTTTCTTTTTCTTCCAGCACCGCTTCCCAGTGGATTTGTGCACCTCCTTTCATTTCAATATGAAATTTTGAAATACTTTTTAACATTGCATAACGATTAGCAGCATTTTCCAAAACTTTAGAGGGAATACATCCTTCAAATAGACATTCACCTCCCGGTTTGCTTCTTTTATCAATAAGTAAAGTAGATCTGTTGAATTTTGCAGAAGCTACAGCGGCGGGAGTACCTCCCGGTCCCGCACCTATAACGATTAAATCATAAAATTTCATTTTATTTCCTTCTTTTCTCACCTATTTCGGTAAATTTTCATCATCTTTTGCCTCTTTTTTAAAAATTTCCCCTTTTTGTTTTGCTTCAAACATATCCTTTGAGCGTGTTTCTTCAACCTTTGCTTTTGCAGCAATATGACCTTTTACCTTTGAAGGATTTTGCAATGCTTTTGCTTCCTCTTTTCCGACACTATCTTTATAACTCTCGCTTCTAACCTTTTTAAACAGAGATTTAAAGGATTCTTTTAGATGTTTATAGAGTTTTTCAACATTATTATCTCCCTTAACCTCTTTTTGAATTTTTTCTATCTCCGACAACAAACCTTCATACTCTTTGCTGTG
>CAZKWE010000057.1:0-44087 GCA_964556545.1 uncultured Campylobacteraceae bacterium
CCATAAAAAGTAATGTAGTGGAATTAGCGGAATTTTTAGAAGTAAATCCTTTAGATATTTTGACAAAAGAAAAGAAAGAAAAAGAATGAACTATATAGGAAGTAAATTAAAACTATCATCTTGGATAAAAGAAAGTATCACCGATGTTGTAAAAAAGATAGATGATAAAACCTTTTGCGATTTATTTGCCGGAACAGGGATAGTTGGCAGAGCTTTTAAAAAAGATGTAAAAAAAGTTATAGCAAACGATATAGAGTATTATAGTTATGTGTTAAATAAAAACTACATTCAAAACCATACTTTGCTTAGTAGAGGTGATGAGCTTATAGATGAGTTAAACTCACTTACACCAAAAGAAGGATTTATATATAAAAACTATTGTTTTGGTAGTGGAAGTGGCAGACAATATTTTAGTGATGAAAACGGCAAAAAAATTGATACCATAAGGCAAAAGATACAAGAGTGGTTTGAAAAAAAAGCTATAAACGAAAACGAATACTTTTTTTTACTTGCTTCACTTCTTGAGAGTGCCGATAAGGTGGCAAATACCGCTAGTGTTTACGGAGCTTTTTTAAAGCATCTTAAAAAATCTGCACTTAAAGAGCTGGAGTTAAAACCAGCTTTTTTTGAGATAAACGATAACTCCCATCAAGTTTACAAAGAAGATGCAAACACTCTTATAAAAAAGATACAAGGTGATATCTTATATCTTGACCCGCCATATAACCATAGACAGTATGGTGCGAATTATCATCTTTTAAACACTATTGCCGAATATAAAGAGTTTATTCCAAAAGGAAAAAGCGGACTTAGGGAATATTATAAATCAAGTTATTGTAAAAAAAATGAAGTTTTAAAAAGTTTTGATAAACTTATAAACGATGCAAACTTCAAATACATCTTTTTAAGCTACAATAACGAAGGGCTTATGAGTGAAGATGATGTTAAAGAAGTTATGAGCAAATATGGAAAATATGATTTGACTATAAAAAAATACCAAAGATTCAAAGCCGATAAAACAACCTCAAGAAATCATAAGGCGGATAAAACTTTTGAATACTTGCATATTTTAGAAAAATGACAATAGAGTTAAAAGTAAAATAATGGCTAAAAAAAATATTAATATAGAATGTTTTGATCTGTTAGGAGAGGGTATGTGATGATATTGTTATTGTCAATTCTTGGTGTATTTATTGGTTTTTTGTCAGGATTTTTTGCTATCGGAGGAGGAACTATGCTTGTACCTTCTCTTTTGATGCTTGGCTATGATATCAAGTATGCCATAGGTATCTCGGTTACACAGATGGTTTTTAGTTCACTTTTTGGATCATATTTAAATTATAAAAAAGGAACATTAAACCTTCAAAACTCCATATCAGTCGGCATAGGAGGTTTTTTTGGAGCAGCAAACAGCGGGTATATCGTAAGTCATTTGTCTTCACATACTTTAACTTTGATTTTTTTATCTTTTGTGCTTTTGGCAATATATAAATTTTTTAAATCTCCCCATATAAGCAATAAAGAGGAGATAAATAACAATACACTTCTTTTTTTTATAGGATATTTAGTTGGAACAATGTCTATAAGCGTCGGTATAGGAGGAGCTTTGCTGATAACTCCCATATTGGTAGGATTTTTACATTTTCCGCTTAAAAAAGCATTGTCATCAGCTCTCTTTTTCGTAATCTTTTCTTCTATTTCTGGATTTGTCAGTCTTGCTTACCATGGATATGTACACTATAAAGAGGGTTTTTTAGTGGGAGCATTTTCTTTGATAGGAGTGTATTTCGGTATAAAACTATCCCATAAAACAGAGCATAAAAGGCATAAAAAACTACTTTTGATTTTTTATGTGATTATAATGCTTTTGATATTAAAAAAACTGTATTGGATACCAAGTACATAAGCTCGTCCGTAGATAGTTTTTGGTATTATATCTTCTTTTAAAAGAGGATGTATATGATAAAAATCTATAATGCAAAAGAGAATAATTTAAATATAAAAGAGCTTCAAATTCCCAAAAACTCACTTGTTGTTATTACGGGTATTAGCGGTAGCGGTAAAAGTACTCTTGCTTTTGATACCTTGTATGCCGAAGGTCAAAGAAGATATATAGAATCTCTCTCATCTTATGCCAGACAATTTTTAGATCGTATAGGAAAGCCGAATGTTGAAAGAATTGAAGGCTTGACTCCGGCAATTGCCATAGATCAAAAAGCTACAAGTAAAAATACTCGTTCAACAGTAGGAACTATTACTGAAATTTATGATTATCTTAGGCTTTTATATGCAAGAGTCGGTGAGCAGTATTGTTATAAATGCGGGAAAAAGATATCTAAAATGTCTGCAAGCGATATTATAGAGCAAGTTCTTTCATTGCCTGATGGTGCCAAGCTTGTTATACTCGCACCTTTGGTAAAAGAAAAAAAGGGAACATTTGCAGATATGATAGAGAGTTTAAGGCATTGCGGATATGTAAGAGCTGTTATTGACGGGGTTATGGTAAGGCTTGATGAAGAGATAGAGCTTAGCAAGACAAAAAAACATACCATTAAAGTTGTGATAGACAGAGTTATAAAAAAAGAAGAATCCAAAGAAAGAATAGCACAGGATGTTGAAAAAGCTTTGATGCAGAGCTATGGTGAACTTGAGGTTGATGTTGTAAATGCTGATGAGTTTGAGGGAGTAGATGCACATATCCATTATAGCGAACACAATGCCTGTTTTAACTGTAAGATAAGTTATGAGCCGCTTGAGCCTTTGTCATTTTCTTTTAACTCTCCGAAAGGAGCGTGCAGAGTTTGTGATGGACTTGGTATAAAATATTCACTTGATATGAGTAAAATTATCGATGGAAATTTAAGTATAGAAGAGGGTGCTATAAAGATACTTTACGGATACAATAAGGGGTATTACTTTAGATTTTTAAAGGCATATTGCGAAGCTGCCGGAATTGATATAACTTTGCCTTTTGGCAAACTTGAAGAGCATCAAAAAAAAGCTATACTTCACGGAGGAGTGGAAATTGCAGAATTTGTCTGGAAAAGACATAAATTAAAAAGGAAATGGGAAGGTGCTATAAAACTTGCTTATGATATGCTAAAAGGTGAAAAAGATATCAATGAGTTTATGAGTGAAAAAATATGCTCAAATTGTCAAGGATACAGGTTGAAAAAAGAGAGTATGGCAGTTAAAGTAGCCGGATGCAATATCGCTGATATACTTGATATGCCAATAGAAGATGCATACAATTTTTTTAATAATGAGAAAAATTTTAAATATTTTTCATCTTTGCAAAAAGAGATAGCTGCTCCCATACTAAAAGAGATAAGAGAACGGCTTTTTTTTCTTTATGATGTCGGACTTGGATATATAACATTGGGAAGAGATGCAAGAAGTATAAGCGGTGGCGAAGCCCAAAGGATAAGGATAGCCTCACAGATAGGAAGTGGGCTTAGCGGAGTAATGTATGTACTTGATGAGCCAAGTATAGGATTGCATGAAAGAGATACTTTAAAATTGATAAAAACCTTAAGAAGCCTTCAGAAAAAAGGTAATTCAGTTATAGTAGTCGAACATGACAAAGAGACTATAAAAGCAGCAGATTTTATAGTAGATATTGGTCCGGGAGCTGGCGAAAGAGGGGGAGAGATTGTTTTTAGCGGAACATATAAAGAGCTTTTGCAAAGTGATACACTAACTGCTATGTATTTAACCGGTAAGAAAAAAATAGAACATGCCAAACAAAGAAAGCAAGAAAATTTTATAGAGTTAAAAGATGTAAACATAAATAATATAAAAAATTTATCTGTTAAAATTCCGCTTAAAAATTTAGTTTGTGTTACGGGAGTAAGCGGAAGCGGTAAAAGTTCTCTTGTGCTTCAAACATTATTGCCTATAGCCAAAGAGGATTTAAACAGGGCAAAAAAAGTTAAAAAAGTAAGCGGAGCATATTGTGAGGGGTTAGAGCAACTTGATAAAGTAATTTATCTAGATCAAAGTCCTATAGGAAGAACACCAAGAAGCAACCCCGCTACTTATACGGGAGTTATGGATGAGATAAGAGTGCTTTTTTCGCAAACCAAGGAAGCAAAGATAAGAGGATATAAAGTAGGAAGATTTTCTTTCAATGTAAAAGGCGGAAGATGCGAAAAATGCAAGGGTGAAGGCGAGATAAAGATAGAAATGCATTTTTTACCTGATATTATGGTAAAATGTGATAGTTGTAACGGTACGAGATACAATGCCCAAACTTTGGAGATAAAGTACAAGGGCAAAAATATAAGTGATGTTTTGAATATGAGTGTAGATGAGGCAACGGAATTTTTTAAAGCGATTCCCAAGATTTACCAAAAATTAAAAACATTGCAGGATGTCGGACTTGGATATATAAAACTGGGTCAAAACGCTACAACTTTAAGCGGGGGTGAAGCTCAGAGGATAAAACTCTCAAAAGAGCTTGGTAAAAATGCAACAGGAAATACCCTGTATATTTTGGATGAGCCTACTACGGGTTTACATTTTGCGGATATAGACAGATTGAACAAAGTTTTACACCATTTAGTTGACTTGGGAAATAGTGTTATAGTAATTGAACACAATATGGATATTATAAAAAATAGTGACTATATCATAGATATGGGTTACGAAGGTGGAGATAAAGGCGGGGAAGTTATAGCCTTCGGAACTATCAAGGAAATAATAAAAAATTATAAAAAAACAAAAAGTTATACAGCACAGTATTTAAAAAAGGAGATTGAGAATGACTGAAGGATTGATAAATAGGATAAGATCAATACCACCGCTTCCGGAAACTTTTATACAAATTGATGCCATATGCGATAGTCCAAATGGTACAATATCGGATCTTGCACAAGTTGTAGAGAAAGATCCTATGCTTGTGGCAAATATACTAAAAATTATAAATTCTCCTTTGTATGGACTAAGATCTGAGATAAAAAATGTAGCACAGGCAGTCAGTCTGCTTGGTATGAAAGAGATAAGCTCTCTAAGTGTTACCATCTCTGTTAGAAAACTTTTAAAAGTTGATATGGAACCCTATGGAATAGCTCCGGAAAAATTTGCACTTATATCAAATATGCAAGGAGCACTGGTTAAAAAATGGGTAAGTAAAATTGACAGAGAAAAAGCCGAGATACTATTTATGCCGGCACTTTTGCAAGAAATCGGTAAAATTATATTGGCGGATGAAATCGTTAAAAATAATGAAGTTTATCAGTTCAAATCAGGTATTCAAACTGCTGTAAATATAGCCCAAATAGAACAAATGTATGTTGAAACAACTTCAAGCGAAATAACTGCCAAAATCTTTGAACACTGGGGGTTTGATGAATTTCTTGTAGAAATTATAAGATATGGCGATGCCCCGCAAAATGCCGATGATAAATACAAAGAGTATGCATGGTATCTTAATATCGCAAAAACCATACTTGCTATCAATGCTCCTTTTTCTGAAAGAAATATAACTATAGGTTTAAATCATGCCAAAAAAGCGGGATTAAACGAGAGTAAACTTATCGAAGCCATACAAACGGTAAAAGAAAGCTATGAGGGAGAAATGTGAAGACTTTAACTATCATTGATACATTCGGATTTTTTTTTAGAAATTATTATGCACTGCCATACTTAAAAAGCAAAGACGGGTTTCCAACCGGACTTTTAACGGGATTTATCAATTTCATATCCTCTATCAATAAAGAACATGCAACAGATTATCTTCTTTTTGCACTTGATTCCAAAGAAAAAACAATTAGAAATGAAATATATCCAAAATACAAAGCAAACAGACCTACTCCTCCTGAAGATTTGAAAAAACAGCTTCCTGTGGCAATTGACTGGATAAAAAAAATGGGTTTTAAATCCTTGGAGGTTCCGGGTTATGAGGCTGATGATATTATTGCCGATATTGCCGAGGATGCTAAAAAAAATGGTATAAAAGTCCAAATTGTATCATCCGATAAAGATTTGTATCAGCTTATTGATGATGATAAAGTACTGGTTTATGATCCTATGAAAAAGATAAAGATCAATGAAGAAGAGTGCGTGAAGAAATTTGGAGTCAAACCTTTACAGATTGTGGATTATCTTGCACTGGTAGGAGATAGCAGCGATAACATACCTGGTGTTAAAGGCATAGGTCCAAAAGGAGCAAGATCGCTTATAAAAGAGTTTGGCTCACTGGAAAATATATATAAAAATTTAGACAAAGTTGCAAATCCAAAAACAAAAAAACTACTTGAAGAATCAAAAGAGAATGCATTTTTAAGTTACAAACTGGCATCTTTGAATTATGGAATTGTAAAAAATATTAATTATGATGAATTTGTTTTTCCCGATACCAACCCTATTGTAAAAATTGAAGATGAATTAAAACGATATGATATGAAAACTGTTTTAAAAAGAGCAAGCAAAACATATGACAAAGAAGAAATGAAGATAAAAGAGATGAAAAAAAGTTTTAATCCTGTTTTGCTTGATACGAAAGAAAAACTTTTTAAAATTATTGATAATATTCCGGACAATTGTGTAGTTGCATTTGATACCGAAACAACTTCACTAAAGTCTAAAACAGCTAAAATTGTGGGATTTTCATTTTGCTATGATGAAAAAAAAGCTTATTATATACCTATAAATCACTACTATCTGGGAGTAGGCGATCAAGTGGAGTTTGATACCGCAAGAGAAGCTGTAAAAAGACTTTTTAAATTTAAAATTGTAGGACAAAATTTAAAATATGACTACAACATACTTTTGCAAAATTTTGACTTTAAAGCTGATGTGCCTGAAGCTGACACAATGATAGAAGCATGGCTTATGGATCCGTCAAACAGTGTCTCAATGGATAATTTGGCAAAAAGATATTTTGATTATGATATGGTTAAATTTAAAGATGTCGTTAAAAAAGGAGATGATTTTAGTTCGGTCAGCCTGAATGAAGCAACTGTTTATGCAAGCGAAGATGCATGGATGACACTAAAACTTTACAATTTTTTCCAAAAAATGTTAGAAAGCGATCTTGTAAAAGAGGCTGAAGAGGTAGAATACCCCTTCATACTGACACTGCTGTCAATGGAAAATGCCGGCATAGGTGTTGATTGTGAATTTTTGCAAAAACTTTTACAAAAAGCAAACAAAACAATTGAACTTTTAACAAAAGAGATATATGAATTAGCAGGTAGTGAGTTCAATATAAATTCTACAAAACAGTTAAGTGAAATACTTTTTGAAAAATTAAAATTAAAAAAGGGTAAAAAAACAAAAACTGGCTACAGTACTGATGAAAAAGTTTTACTATCTTTGCAGAATGAGCATCTTATTGTCAAAAAGATATTGGATTACAGGGAAAGTTTTAAATTGAGAAGTACTTATATAGAACCTCTTTTAAAACTTGCAAAAATGGATAAACATAGTCGAATTTATACATCTTTTTTGCAAACAGGTACTGCCACAGGAAGACTAAGCAGTAAAAATCCTAATTTACAAAATATTCCGGTTAGAAGCGAACTTGGCAGAGAGATAAGAAAAGCATTTGTAGCAAAAGAGGGATACAAGCTTATAAGTCTGGATTATTCGCAGATTGAACTTAGACTTTTGGCACACTTCAGTAAAGATTCTGCTTTGGTTGAAGCTTTTAAGGAAGATAAGGATATTCACCTTGAAACTGCAATAAGACTTTTTGGAACAAAAGAAGCACACAAAAAAAGAAATGTTGCAAAAAGTATCAATTTCGGATTGCTTTACGGGATGGGCAGCAGAAAGCTTGCAAATGAGATAGGAAGTACCCAGGCTCAGGCAAAAGAGTATATAAAAAGTTATTTCGAGAGTTTCCCGACTGTTAAAACTTATCTTGAGAGTATAGTTGATTTTTCAAAAAAGCACGGATATGTAAAAACCCTTCTTGGTAGAAAGAGATATTTTGACTATGATAGTGCAAATGCTTTTTTAAAAGCATCATATGAAAGAGAATCGGTCAATACTGTTTTTCAAGGAAGTGCTGCGGATTTGATTAAGCTTGCTATGAATAAAATGTATAAAATTTTGCAAAATAGTAATAATGCTATGCTTTTACAAATTCATGATGAATTGATTTTTGAAGTTAAAGAAAATGAAACAGAAGAATTCAGTCAAACGGCTAAAAATATTATGGAGAGAGTTTATCCTTTGAATGTACCTTTAAAATGCAGTATAAATATAGGAAATAATTGGGGAGAGTTAAAATAAGACAAAAAATCTCCCCCGTTTTTTATTTTTTATTGATCATCTCTTCTATATCCTGCTTAAATTCTTTTTCGCTTCTAAGACCAAGATAAATTTTAGAAGCATTTCCTTTTTTGTCAAAAAGAATGGAAAAAGGTATCAAGCCTTTCCATGAAGTCTTAGCTGAGATATAATCTGTAAATTTAAATACTTCAGGATCACTATTGTTTATTACCGGATAGTTTATTCCTTTTTCTTTTACAAAAGCTTTTAAATCATTATCACTTATTCTGGTTTGAACCTGAAATGATTCTATAAGAAAATTATCCTTATATTTTTTTTGCAAATCTATAAGTTCGGGCATTTCCATAAGACAGGGAGGACATTGATTGCCCCAGAAAGCAAGTAGTACAACTTTACCTTTTGCATTGCTGAAATGTATACCCTGCAAGAAAGTATGAAACACTATAGGATTTGCATTTAAATCCTTGAAACTAAAAGTGTAATCCTCTTTATGATTTGCCGCATTTAGTGAAACGGTAAAGGCAAATACTCCTACAATAATACTCATTAGTATTTTTTTCATATTTTTTCTCCTATTTTTTAAACCATTTTTTAATCTTATCAAAGACACCTTCAAATTTATTTTCATGCAAACTGTTTTCATATCCAAACGAATCTTGTAACTGCTTTAGCAACTCTTTTTGTTTATCATTTAATTTTTTGGGATAAATTATACTGATTTGTGCGATTAAGTTGCCCTCTTTTTTTGTATGAACATTTTTGATGCCTTCACCTCTAAAGATAAATTGTTGTTTATCCTTTGCTCCGATTGGCAACTTTAATTCCGTTTCACCCCTAAGTGTCGGTATCTTGATACTTTCTCCGAGTGCTGCCTGGGTAAAAAATACCGGAACTTCGAGATATACATCATCATTATGTCTTATAAAGTGTTCATCTTCTTTAACACTTACTCTAACATACAGATCTCCTCTGTCGCCGTATTCGTTAATATTTCCTTTGCCTGTTACTCTTATTTGGTTGCCGTCATCTATGCCTTCGGGGATTTCAACCGTAACTTTTTCTTCAACCTCTTCGTATCCCAAGCCGTTACAATTTTGACATTTGTTTTTGATGATTTGTCCACTGCCGTGACATACTTCGCAAGTTTGAGAAAATGTCATAAAACCTTGTCTGTAGTAAACTTGACCCCTGCCTCCACAGTTACTGCAAGTTTCAACGGCTTTATCTTTTGAGCCGGTTGCATTACAAATATCACAAGGTTTTTTATATTTAAATTTTATATCTTTTTTTATACCAAATACGGCTTCATTAAAATCAAGTGAAATTTTTGTTTCTATATCAAGAGGATATTTTGCTCCGGATTTTGTACTGCTTCTTCCAAATCCTCCAAATCCTCCAAATCCATGGCCAAAAACCGATTCAAATATAGAACTAAGATCGTCCATAATATCTTCACTATTCATATTTGAATAACTGCTAAATCCCTGGGAATCAAGTCCTGATTTACCGTATCTGTCATAAATGGATCTTTTTTGAGGATCGCTAAGAGCCTGATATGCTTCATTGACAAGTTTAAATTTTTCTTCAGCTTCTTTGTCGCCCTGATTTCTGTCCGGATGATATTTTAGAGCAAGTTTTCTATAAGCCTTTTTTATCTCATTTGCATCAGCGTCCCTGGAGACTTCCAAGACTTCATAATAATCTATTTCCAACTTTTACTCCAATTGTATTGTATTAGTTTTAAAGTCGAATTATACTTTAAAGTTCTTTTAAAGTATATTAAAATCATATAATACTTATAAAACTGTTTGTAAATTTTAGATATAATATATAAAATATCTTATTAGAGATATCCTTTATAAAAGACAGCAAGGAATTATATTGAAAAGATATGGTTTGGAAAAATTTGATAACTTGGTAGATGCTCTTGGAACCTTGCCTACTGTTGGTAAAAAATCAGCTTTAAGATATGCATATCATATGGTACTTAAAGATTCGTTTTCGGCTCTAAAGATAGCAAACGCCATACAAGAAGCGATTGGGTCTATCAAAGAGTGCCAAAGATGCGGAGCTCTTAGCGAAGATGAGATATGCGGGATTTGTATAGATGAAACAAGAGACAGTTCAAAACTGTGTATAGTTGAAAATGCAAAAGATATATTTGTTATAGAAGAGAGTACTGATTATGATGGAAGATATTTTGTTTTAAAATCTTTGGAAGATTTGGATTTGGATAAATTAAAAAACATTGTAAGAGAAGATATACAGGAGATTATTTTTGCACTTACTCCCTCTATATCAAATGATGCAATTATAATATTTTTAGAAGATAAATTAAAAGAGTATAAATTAACTTTTACAAAAATAGCTCAGGGAGTACCGACAGGAATAAATTTGGAAAATGTTGATACGCTCTCTCTTTCAAAAGCTTTGGAACTTAGAGTAAAAACTTAATCCAACTGCCTGTATGGTTAAATTTTCAGAAGGTGCCCAAAGACATATTTCATATGTTTTTCAATATCATTTTTTTTGTATTGATAGTTAAAAAATATCTCAAAAGCCAAAACGGCTTGATATAATAGCATATCTGCACCATCTTTGTGTGGTTTGTTTTGTTTTTTTGCCAATTTTAAAAATGGAGTTTGTTTGTTATAGATGACATCAATGCAATAATAACTTGTTTTTATAAGAGCATTAAGTAGGTTTTCCTCAAGAGGAAAAGCATTGTCTTTTAAACCGGCCGAGGTTGTATTGATGATAATATCATACTTTTTTGGATAAAAATTACTCCAGCTAAAAGCTTCAAAATCATTATCCAAAAAATATTTTATTCTTTTTTCCGATCTGTTTAGTACAGTTGCTTTTATCTCTTTTGTTTTTAGGATATTCGCTATGGCTTTTGCAGTACCTCCTGCTCCGAGTATAAGTGCTGATTTGATACCTTTGAACTCTTTTATGCTTTCATAAAAACCGGAAGCATCAGTATTGTAACCTATGAGTTTTCCGTTTTTGTTGATGATGGTATTGACAGCTTTTATATTGTTTGCTATTCCGTATATCTCATCACAGTTTTCAAATGCCGTCTCTTTTAAAGGTACGGTTATGTTGGCCCCGTTAAATCCGCATTTTAAAAAAGTTTCTCTAAAATATTTAGGATTTTCAAGCATAGTTCTGCCGTAACAGGCATTGATGCCAAAAGCCCGGATGGTGTAATTGTGTAAAAGAGGTGATATGGAATGAGATACGGGATTGCCAAAAATAGTAAAAAGTTTATTCACTTAAATCATCCAGTGAACTCATAAGGGCTTGGAGTTTATTTTGCACTTCAAGATATTCAAGCTCTTTTTTGCTGTCAGCTACTATACCCGCACCTGCTTGAAAAACTATTTTTTCCTTGTTCAGGTATGAAGTTCTTATAACTATGCAACTGTCCATATTGCCGTCAAATCCGAAGTACCCGATAACACCGCCATAAAAACCCCGTTTTAATTTTTCATACTCTGCTATAAGTTCCATAGCCCTTATCTTGGGTGTTCCTGTCAGTGTTCCTGCTGTAAAGGCAGCCCTAAAAAGATCAAACATATCATATTTTTCATCTAAAACACCCTCTACATCGCTTACCATATGCATAACATGAGAATATTTTTCAACTCTCATCATATCATTTACTTTAACAGATCCCGGTTTGGCTACTTTGCCGATATCATTTCGTCCAAGATCTATTAGCATAAGATGTTCGGCTTTTTCTTTTTCATCATTAAGCATATCAAGTTCCAACTCCAAATCTTTATCTATGCTTCCGCCTCTTTTTCTGGTTCCGGCAATCGGTCTTAAAAGTATATGTCCGTCTTTTAAAGCCACCATGACTTCAGGAGAACTTCCTATGATGGAAAAAGTTTTATAATCAAGCAGATACATATAAGGAGATGGATTTTTACTTCTTAGTATTCTGTAAAAACTTAATTTATCAATTTTTGCAAATTGAGTATATCTGTTTGATAAAACTATTTGAAAAATATCACCGCTTCTTATCATTTCTTTTGAATTCTCAACCATATTAAAAAACTGATCTTTTGAAAATTCAAATTTACCTTTATGTTTATCTATTTTTGTTTTTTTTATGCCAAATGGCCGATATGGTTCAAAAAGAGCTTTTGTTATATTGTCAAAATGTCTTGAGCGGTCCTGTATTTCACTGATAATAGTAAGTTTATTGGTTTTATGTGAGTATGCTATGGTAATTTTTGGCCTTATAAGTTCAAGATCAGGCATATGTAAATCATCTTTGAGTTGGGACATACTCTTTTTAAGTTTCGGTTCAAAAATTTTACCCATATCGTATCCGATATAACCTATAAATCCATCAATAAAACCGACATTTGCCTCTTTCGTCAAATATTTATATTTTTCGATATCAATTTTTTGATAATATTTTTTTAAAAAATCAAGAGGATTTTCTTCTATTTTTATTTTTTTGCCACTTTCATTTATATGAAAACTTTGATTGTTTTCTCTTATAACCTTTTCTCTCGCCCCTATGATAATAAAAGAAAAATTGCCTTCATTTGTGTTGATGGCACTTTCAAACAAAAGTGTGATTTCTTCGGGATAAAGTGCTTGTATCTTTTTATATATTGCTATAGGTGCTAATTGATCAAAAAGAATAGTCTTAAACTCTACCATATGGTCACTTTACAACATATATAAATGCAGCTTTGTTTATCTCTTTTTTAATTTTTAGCAAATTTGCTTTAGCGGATTTTCTATCTTTATATGGTCCAATCAAAATCTTTGTAGCATTTTTACCTGAAATTTTTATATTGTAGAGTTTGTATGCATATCCTGCTTTTGATATCTTTTGCAGATATTTTTTATCGGGTTTTGTTTTAAAGGTAACTCCCACTTGGACATATGTATTACCTGTTTTAATACTCTTTTTGATAGGTTTAAACTCTTTTTTTATCTTGTTTAAAGCTTTTTTGGTATCTTTTTTTTCAGTCTTGACGGCTTTGCTTGAAGATGCCTTTGCTGTTTGTGCAATTGCTTTAGCGGATTTTTCTTTTTGTTGTTCTTTGTTTTTTAATTTTTCTACCATAGCATTAAAATTATCATTTGAAGCCGTATTGTTTTCTTCGACAATAGGAACCTGTTTAAAAAGTTCTTCTTTTTTTGACTCAGTTTTACTTGATGGTTCAGGAGGCAAAACAATATTGAAATGATTTTTTTTAACTTCCGGTTTATTGAAGAGTTTCATACCGATTACGGCAAATATAAATATTAAAACCAGTATGATAGCCAAAAAAAGAATTTTTTTGGTTTTTGCGGAATTGCTGTTGTTTTTATTATCTAAAATGATATCACTTAATTCATTTTTTTCTTGCATTTTTCACTCCTGTTACATATGTTTTGACCAAGATGAACCTCTCTCTTTTTTGTAAAGTTCATAGGGTAAAACAAGTATATTAAATTCTCTTGGTATATTCGGATCAGGAAATACCTTCCACTGTCTTGGCATTTTTTGCTGTAATTTTGCTGAAAGCAGTTTTGCCAACTGGTAGCCTTCATGCAGGGTTGTATGACCTTTATGTACATAAAGATGAAGATGACCCTCGGTTTTGCTTCTGTATGCCGTAAAATTTATATATCCTTCTTCTCTTAGCATAAGTTGTGCTCTATGCCAAAATCTTTCCGGATCTCTTCCGTTATAATCAAACACAATGTTTTCTACTATATCTCTTTGTGATATCAAAGAGTGAGCAACTGTAATTTTTCTATCATCATGTTCATTCATAATTTGTCTTGTGAGTGTAGCATCAACCCGTTCAAATTTATCAAAAAAGAGTTTTCCTTTATAATTTATTTTATTAACGATTTTATCTCTTTTTATATAGTAAAAGTTAGTTATCATCTTAATCAGGGTTATGTCTGTTTTGTACATTTTATATCCTTAGTAAGTAGGTCTATCATAAATTATAAAATTTTTAGCCAATTCTTTCAACTCATTTTTTATCTTCATTTGAAGTTCAGTATTATTTATATCATCCAATATATCGGCAATTTTATTTGCAATTAATTCAAACTCTTTTTCTTTCATACCTCTGCTTGTAAGTGCAGGCGAACCGATTCTGACTCCGCTTGTTACAAAAGGGCTTCTTGTTTCTCCGGGAACTGTATTTTTATTGACTGTGATACCTGCATTTCCAAGTGCAATATCAGCATCTTTTCCGCTAAATTCCTTATCAAGAAATGAAACCAATATAAGATGATTGTCTGTACCGCCGCTTACTATATTATACCCTCTTTTTAATAAAACTTCAGCTAAAATCTTTGCATTTGTTTTTACCTGCTTTGCATAATCTTTCCAGCTTGGTTTTAGATTGTATCCGAAGCCTACTGCTTTAGCGGCAATAACATGTACTAAAGGACCTCCTTGAATACCGGGAAAAATTGCACTATTGATTTTTTTTGCCAAATCTTCATCATTTGTCAAAATAAGTCCTCCTCTTGGACCTCTTAGAGTCTTGTGCGTAGTTGTTGTTACTACATGGCAATGAGGAAATGGATGAGGGTGTTCTCCCGCAACAACAAGACCGGCTATATGAGCTACATCAGCAAAAAGATATGCTCCTACTTCATCTGCAATTTCTCTAAATCTTTTAAAATTTATCTCTCTTGGATAGGCACTTGCTCCGCAAACTATTATTTTTGGTTGTACAATCTTTGCAATTTTTCTAACTTCATCATAATCAATTTTGCCTTCATCGTTGACACCGTAAAAAAAACTTGAGTATGTTTTTCCTGAACTGCTGACTTTCGAGCCGTGGGTCAAATGTCCTCCTTGGCTTAGGTCCATACCGAGTATTTTGTCATATGGTTTTAAAAGTGCCTGATATACTCCCTGGTTTGCCTGAGAGCCTGAATTTGGCTGAACATTGGCAAATTTGCAGTTAAACAGTTTGCAAGCTCTGTCAATGGCCAACTGCTCAACTTTGTCGGCATATTCGCATCCGCCATAATATCTTTTATTTGGATAACCTTCAGCATATTTGTTGGTAAAAACACTTCCCATAGCTTCCATTACAGCCGGATAGGTAAAATTTTCACTGGCAATCATTTCAAGATGATTGCTTTGTCTTTTTAACTCTTCTTCGCAAAGCTTATAAATTTCAATATCATTTTCTTTTAAAAAACTCATTTTTATTCCTTATTGTCTTTTTGTTTGTTTTCTATCGGTTTCATTGCAGGAAACAGTATAACATCTCTGATTGAATGCTGGTTTGTCAAAAGCATAACCAATCTGTCTATACCAATTCCTTCACCTGCAGTTGGTGGCATAGCGTAACATAATGCTTTTACATAATCTTCATCCATTTCGTGTGCCTCATCATCTCCGGCGTTTTTTGCATCAATTTGTCCCTTAAATCTTTCATATTGGTCTATAGGGTCATTTAACTCATTAAAACCGTTTGCTATCTCTTTTCCTGCACAAAACAGTTCAAATCTCTCGGCAATATCAGGGTTTTTGTCACTTCTTCTTGAAAGTGGGCTTATTTCTATGGGAAAATCTATAATAAAAGTCGGATTTATCAATTTTTCTTCAACAAAATTATCAAACAATTCCGCTTTTAAATGACCCAAATCACTTTTTTCATTTATTTTTATACCTTTTTCCTTAAGAAAGTTTATAATTTTTTCTTTTTCATTTATGATATCCATCGGAACTTCTCCGATTTGCACCAAAGAATCATCATAGGTTATTTTTTTAAAAGGGGCACTAAAATCTATCTCCAAGTTTCCGTATTTTAAAATTTTGGGAAGGTTTAATTTTTCTAACAATGTTGTAAAAAGTTCTTCAGTCAATGCCATTAAATCTTTATAAGTATGATATGCCCAGTAAAACTCTATCATGGTAAATTCAGGATTGTGTGTTAAATCCATTCCTTCGTTTCTAAAATTTCTGTTTATCTCAAAAACGGCTTCAAATCCTCCTACGACCAATCTTTTCAGATAAAGTTCCGGTGCAATTCTAAGATATCTCTCAACTCCCAAGGCGTTGTGATATGTCACGAAAGGTTTTGCATTTGCCCCTCCTGCAATCGGGTGCATCATAGGTGTTTCCACTTCTAAAAAGTTTTTGCTTTCAAAAAAAGACCTGATTGTGCTAACCACTATACTTCTGGTTTTAAATACTTGTTTAACATCGCTGTTCATTATCATATCGAGATATCTTTGCCTGTATCTAAGTTCTTTGTCACTTAATCCGTGAAATTTCTCCGGAAGAGGTGTGATAGACTTTGTTACCAACTCAAGGCTTTTTGCATGCAGAGTTAATTCACCTGTTTTTGTTACAAAAGCAAAGCCGCAAACTTTTACAATATCTCCTACTTCTATATATTTTTTAATATCCTTAAACCACTCTTTGCCCAATGCATCCGTGCTGATATATGTTTGAAGCAAACCTTCGTTATCTTCTAATTTTAAAAAAGCAGCTTTCCCCATCATTCTTAAAAACTTTACTCTGCCGTTTACACATGCAGTTGAAGTTTCATCTCTTTTTTCCTCACTGGTACACACATAAGAAAACTTATCCAAAAACTCTCTTGTACTCATCTCTTTTTTTATATAGTGAGGATATGGATTTATCCCTTTTTGTTTTAATTCGTTTGCTTTTTGAACTCTTTGAAGCTCATATTCATTTAAATCCAATTATTTTCCTTTTATTTATGTTTTAATTTTTTTCTACACTCTTTGCAAATTCCATGAAGTTGCAAAGAGTGGCTTTTTATCAAAAAATGATATTTGTCTGCTATTTCTATTTGGCGTTTTTCTATCTGTTCATCTTCAAATTCTATAATAGTTCCGCACATATCACATATAAGATGATCGTGATGAGGTTTTATGGCAATTTCATATTTTTTACCGGATTGTCCGAAAGAGATTGAAGTTATTATTTTGTTTTGTTCTAAAAGATTCAATGTTCTATAGACTGTAGCTATGCCGATATTGAGTCTGGGATATTCTTTTTTTATAAGTATATATAAATCTTCAGGAGTAAAATGCTTGTTGTATTTGTATAAAATTTCCAGTATAACTTCTCTTTGTTTGGTATACTTGAGATTGTTGTTTTTAAGTATTTCTTTAAAATGTGTTATCAATTCTTCATAAGTATAGTTAAGCATTTAAACTTATTCCTGTTTTTTACTTGTTGTTTTGTGTGCTGTTTTGTTCGGTTGCAATATTTTGCTTTATATTATGCAATACTCTTTTACTGTCATTGAATTTTAACTTGACTATATAGTTTCCACTCTTGATAAGGTATGGGTATATGTAGGATTTTTTTAATTTGTTGTCTATATTGTCTTTAAAGATATCCATACTTCTTAGTGCAAAAATGAGTATGGAAAAAAGCAAGAAAATCTTTAGCGAACCGACCAAGAAACCCAAAACTCTGTTGAGCAGTCCAAGACCACTTAAACTTACAAGTTTTGTAAATAAAAAGCCTATAAGTACCGACATTAACCAAAAAAGAAGCAGAGTTACCAAAAAACCTATAAAATATACTGAGGATTTGTTGTTGATATGATAAATAGAACTATCTATCATATTTCCGACACTCTGAGCATATCTTGAAGCAACAAAAATACCGCCTACTATACCTATAAGACCGAATACCTCTTTTATCAATCCGCTAAACAATCCTTTGATACCGAATATCAAAAGAAGTATTCCGACAGCAAGATCAAAAAATGAGATATTTTCCATTAAATTATCTCCACTCTGTTTTTGCCGTTATCTTTTGCTTTATATAAAGCTTTATCAGCTCTTTCAATGATGCTGTCAATGGTATCTTTAGCTTTATGTGCCGTTATGCCGCCACTCATAGTAATTTTTATGGTATTGTTTTTATATATCAGTTTACTGTCACTTATAGTTTTTAAAATTCTGTTTGCTATCTTTTTAGCTTTTTGAATATCTATCCTGTTTAAAACTATAACAAATTCTTCTCCTCCGAATCTATAAGTTTTAACTTCACTTCTAAGACTGTTTTTTAGAACTTTTGCCACATATATGAGTGTTTTATCTCCTGCGATATGTCCGTAAGTATCATTGATATACTTGAAATCATCAAGATCAAATATAATCAAAGACAAATCGAGATTCTTGTCTTTTCCAAAATCAAGGATTGTTTCCAAATCTTTAAGTAGAGTCCTTTTGTTGTAGAGTTTTGTCAATGGATCTATGTTTGATTCTTTTTCAAGTTGAAGAATTTCTTCTTGAAGTTTTATGATAGTAGTGTCAGCTTCTTTTAAAGTTTTTAGTAAATTTTTATGAAAGTCATTAAAACTTTCCAAAAGTTTTGTATTGTCCAAATCTTCAAGGTCTTTTGTAATCTTGCTTAAGTCAATTGAACTTTTTTTGATATGTTCATTGGTTTTGCTGAATTCTTTTATGGATTCTTTGGCTATATGATAGCAACTGTCAATCATTTTCGAATCCTGATTGTCTATGATTGGCTCGATTAGATAGGAATTTTTTTTCATAAGAGCATCTATCTCTTTGTTTTTTCTATCTTTTAAAAATTCTTTAAAAGAATCCTGATAATATTTTGGGTAAGGAGGTATGTTTAAATCTTTCAATCTCTTGAAAGCATCATTACCAATATGTTTGATATAATCATTGAGTTCTGCATTTTTCACTTTTTTTCCTTATATTTATAGAACATGTTACTGATAAGTTATGCCTATAAGGTTTGCCAACTCTTGAGGTTGGGTTGAAAATCTTATTGCCGTATTTTTGTCTATGAGATTTTGCCTTATGGCTTCTACCATAGACTGTGTCTGTGTTCTCATTCCCGATTTCATTTGATTTAACTGCATTTGCGAATAAATCTGATGGATTTTGTTTTCTCTTATCAGATTGGAAACAGCCGAATTTGTAAGTAATATTTCAAGAATTGCAATTCTGCCTCCACCCATCTTTGGCAGTAAACTTTGTGAAATTATCGCCGTAAGTGAAGTTGAGAGCATATTTCGTACCTGTATCTGTTCTCCGCCTTCAAAACTGTCAACTATTCTGTTCACCGTTTGAACTGCCGAATTTGTATGTAAAGTGGCAAAAACAAGGTGGCCGGTTTCTGCTGCAGTGATGGCTGTGGAAATGGTTTCTCTGTCTCTCATTTCACCAACAAGTATGATATCCGGATCCTCTCTCAGAGAAAATTTTAAACCGTTTGCAAAACTGTATGTATCAACTCCGACATTTCTGTGTGAAAAGAGAGATTTTTTATTTTGATGGATAAATTCTACCGGGTCCTCAATAGTTATAATATGTTTCTCTTCTGTTAGATTGATTTCATTAAGCATTGCTGCAAGCGTTGTTGATTTACCGCTTCCCGTTGGTCCTGTTACAAGTATAAGACCTTTTTCTTTTTTGATTATATCTTTAAAAATTTCAGGTAGTTTCAGTTCATCAATGGAAGGTATATTCATAGGAATTGTTCTAAAAGCCGCAGCTACTTCACCATTCATAGTATAGTAATAGTTTGCCCTAAATCTTCCTATGCCCGGTAATTCTATGGCAAAGTCAAGTTCTTTATTTTCTTCAAGTTCTTTTTTTTGTTTGTCTGTTATGAGAGAGTAGCACATAGCTTCTGTGGTTTGTCCATTGAGTTTTGGCAAATCAAGAGGAGTAAGCTTTCCGTCTATTCTTATTTGGGGTTCGCTTCTGCTTACTAAGTGAAGATCCGAAGCTTTGTATTCGGATATAGTTTTTAAAAGAGCTCTTATATCTATACCGGCCATAATTTATCCTTACTCTATTATTTTTGGTACTACAAAAAAGCTATCTTCTTTTTTTGGAGCATTTTGCAGTATAATCTCTATAACTTCACTATTTTGAAAAGGTTCATCTTCTCTAAAAGGTGTTCCCCCCTCAAGTGTTGCAAAAGAGGCATCTTTATCTGTCAAGTCAAGCTCATTTAAATTTTCCACAAAGCCTACTATTTCACTTAAATTTTCTATGGTCTTATCTCGTTTTTCAGCTTTAATTTCAATACTTGATAAAATTTCCAATTTTTTTAATATTTTCTGATCAATCTTCATATATTTCCTGTCTCTTGATAAAATTTCGCTATTATATCAAAATAAATTTAAAATTATGCTTTGTAATATCGCAAATACAGGCTGTATTTATAAAAGCAAAAAATATACCAATTTACGGATTGTATATGGTATAATGCGAGTTTAATTTTAAATGTGATAATATGCTATAAATTTTTTTAAGGAAATTACTTTGAGTTTAAAAGAAGATTTAAAAGCCGTTAAAGAAGAATTAAATACTGAAGAACAGTTCTTAGAGGGGCTTATAAGAGCCGAGAGATTTTATAAAAAATATAAAAAACCTATTATTGCTTTGGTTACTATAGCAATTATTGCATTTGTTGGCTTTTCTCTTAAAACATATATTGACGAAACTAATTTAAAAGAAGCCAATATGGCATATCTCAAACTTATAAAGAATCCAAAAGATATGCAGGCTCAAAAAGTATTGAAAAAGAAAGATATCAATCTTTATTATGCATACAAATTACAGATAGCTTCCAAAAATGCTGATACGGACACCCTAAAAGAGATAAAAAATAATGCCAAAGACATATATATATCCGATTTGGCTGCCTATCAGTTGGCATCATTGAGTAAAAAACAGGAAAAATTGAGTACATATATAAATGATTCAAAAGCAGGCTTGCTGAAGAACTTTGCATTGCTTGAAGATGCCTATCTTTTGCTTAAAGATAAAAAGAATGACCAGGCAAAGATCAAGCTCTCTTCCATAGAGTTGGATTCGCCTCTTAAAAATATTGCCAAAAATTTAGAACATTTTATCAAATAACCAAGGTTTTAAAATATGAAAAAAATATTAAGTTATATAAGTGTAGCAATACTTGCTTTTTTGATTGCCGGTTGTTCGTCAAAATCGCTCTATGAGCCTCAAAAAACAGCAGGAAGTGTTAGTTATGACGGGAATTTGCCAGCTTCTATCGTAGATGTTACAAGAAGCGGTGCAACTTTGGAAAACGGACAGATAATATCAAAGAAAACAGGTCTTATGAATGTTTTTATACCTAAAAATGATAGGTTTTTAAATGTACAAAAAAGTAAAGTTATTTATACGACTCCCAAAGGAAAACTTACTATTAAAGATGAGAATGATCATATAATTTTTACTCACGATTTTTCAAAAATGATAGCAAGTGCATCTTTGAAAAAAAATATTTTGGCTTTAGTATTTTCTGACAATAGTTTAATGGCTTATGATATAAATAAAAAAGAGATAAAATTTTCCAAAAAACTTGATGATGCTTATGCTTTTGATGCCAGGATTGTTGCTCCGTACTTTTTGGGAAAACTTATAGTTTATCCGACACTTGACGGAAGGTTGGTGATAATTGATTCGTTAACTTTTAATGTTGTAAGAGATATTGTGGTAAGTTCAAAACCATACTTTAACAATATAATTTTTATGGATGTTTTAGATAACAGATTATTGGCTGCTACAGGTAGTAGAATTATATCCATAGATCCGCAATCCGTCTCTTTTATGAATATAGGAGTCAAAGATATTGTTTTTTTAGGCGAAAGGGTATTTATATTTACAAAAGATGGAAAAATTATACTGGCAAATGCAAAATTGAAAAAATTGAAAGAGAAGAAATTTAAATTTGCAAATTTTTCAACTGCAATTTATGGACAATTTATATATGTCATAGAAAAAAATGGTTATTTGATAGCTACTGATAAAGATTTGATAACAACAAATGTATATAAACTTCCAAATGCCATAGACAGCTTGATGTTTACCACAAGTGATACACTTTACTATGATAACAAATATTTTAAACTCAATAAAATTAAGTAATGTCAACAGCCCTTGAAGCTTTTATACAATATATAACGGTAGTAAAAGGACTTTCAAAAAAAAGCATAGAAGCTTACAGCAGTGATTTGAACGAATTTGAAAAATTTTTACAAAAAGATATCATAAATGCTGATATAGAGGATATTTTAAATTTTTTAGAAATTTATACCAATCAAAACACAATCAATAGAAAACTTTCTGCCATAAATACATTTTTTAAGTATTGCGAAAAAGAGGATTTTATAAACAATAGACCTATTATAAAACAGTATAAATCTTCTAAAAAATTACCGTTTTTGCTTGAGTATGATGATATAATTAATGCATTAAAACTTATAAAAAAAAAGAGTTGGATTGATTATAGAGATTATGCTTATATTGTCTTTTTGTATGCAACCGGAGTTAGAGTAAGCGAATCTATAGAAATTAAAAAAGATGATTTAAATGGAGGATGGTTGAAAATAAGAAGTGCAAAAGGAGATAAACAAAGGATTGTTCCTGTTGCGGAATTTGCATTAAAAGCTTTAGATGAGTATTTGAATAAAAGAGAAAAAAAGAGTGAGTTTGTCTGGATAAATTACCGCGGTATTAAAATGAGTAGAATTACAGCCTTTAATATAACAAAAAAATATCTCGGAGTTTCTCCTCATGTTCTTAGGCATTCATATGCGACATCTTTGGTTCTTGGCGGAGCTGATTTGAGAGTTGTTCAAGAACTTTTGGGACATACAAGCATATTGACAACTCAGATATATACTCATATTCAACAAAAAAATCTTGAACAGACTGTCCGGGATTTTCATCCTTTGTCAAGGTATGATATATGAAAGAAATAGTAGAATTTTTTTCTAAAAAAAATTTGATTTTTAAAAAATTGTATAAAATCGATATCAAGCTTCTTGGTAGCAGAAAAAAGGTAGATATATATGAAGGTGTTGATACTGCATCAAACTATATTGCTATTTTCAAGATAGATGCCAAGAGTAGATTTTTGAAAAAGAATAGTGAAGAAATTTTATTATTATTAAAAAAATTGATAAAATTACAAAATCATAATTATAAAAAAAAGATACTTCTTGTAAGTTCACCTTTGTGTTCAAAAGCAAAAGCTTATTTGGAAGATTTGAAATGGAAGGTATATAATAATGCTGTTGTGTGAAATAGGCAATACCAATATACATTTTTATAAAAAAGGTGCAAACTGGAGAAAAAAAGCAAATATTAAAAACATATCCCAGATAGAAGAAAAATTTTATTATATAAATGTTAACGAACAGTTAAAACCCAAACTTCAAAATTTGTCAAATGCAGTGGATTTGGAACCATTTATACAAATTGATACTGCCTACAAAGGTCTTGGTATAGACAGGATTGCGGCTTGTAAAGCGGTTGATGAGGGAGTGATAGTTGATGCAGGAAGTGCAATTACGGTTGATATTATGGCCGGAGGTTTGCATCTTGGAGGTTATATTATGCCGGGACTTTTTGCTTTGCAGGAATGTTTCGGATCAATTTCACCAAAATTGGATATGCCAATCAATCCCAATACGCCGCTTGATTTGCTTCCTCAAAATTCACTTGAAGCCATAAGCTACGGAGCGGTAAAGCCTGTAATTCTTATGCTTAAAGAGAGTCAAAAAGATAAAAAACTGTATTTTACCGGAGGAGATGGAAAATTTTTTGCAAAATTTTTTGATAATGCGATATACGACGGAAGTCTCATTTTTAAAGGTATGTTAAATGCAATACAAGAGAAAGGAATAGCATGATAACGGTAGCTTTGCCAAAAGGAAGAATAGCTGAGGAAACTTTGGATATATTTGAAAAAATATTTGATAAAAAATTTGTATTTGAAGATAGAAAACTTGTATTAAAAGATGGAAATTTTACTTTTTTGCTTGTTAGAAATCAGGATGTTCCGACTTATGTTTTGCATCAAGCAGCTGATATAGGAGTAGTGGGAATTGATGTATTGAGTGAAAAAGAACTTGATTTGATTGATTTGCTGGATTTAAAGATAGGAAAATGCAAAGTTTGCATCGGAATGAAAAATGAAGATAAACTGGATTTGAATAAGCCAAGTATAAAAGTTGCAACCAAAATGGAAAATATAGCAAGAAAATACTTTTCTTCAAAAGCTATGGCAGCAGAAATTATCAAACTTTATGGTTCAATTGAATTAGCTCCTTTGGTTGGAATGTGTGATGCTATAGTTGATATAGTTGAAACCGGAACGACAATGAAACAAAATGGACTTAAAGTTGTAGAGACTATTATGGAATCTTCAGCTCATTTAATAGCCAATAAAAATAGTTTCATATCTAAAAAAAGTGAAATTTTAAGTTTGTATGATAAATTTTCAACTCATATTGCTTGAAAAAGATAGTTTTCCTATAACTTTTTCTATATCTTTTTTTGAAGCTTTTTGTATTGCGTCAAATGTACCGAAATAATTCAATAATTTTACTATTTTTGCTTTTCCTATGCCTTTTTGCTCCAAAAGAGAAATTTTTTTATCCTTTTTTAACTTCTGACTTCTGTGAAATTTTATTGCAAAACGGTGAGCCTCATCTCTAAGTTTTTGTATAAAAAGTTTACATTTGTCATAATCATTTAAGATAATTTCTCCATTAACTCCATATATCCTGTCTTTTGCTTTTCCTTTGCTTCGTATGGTTTTTTTACCGCTTTTTTCTTTTGATATGGCAATTATATCTATATCAACTCCAAAACTGTCACATATATTTTTTGCCAATTTCAGCAGAGTTTCTCCTCCGTCAATTACCCATAGGTCGGGCGGAGGATTTTTCTCAAAACTTTCACACCTTTTGCTTAAGAGTTCTTTCATCTGCGAATATTCGTCCGTAGATGATAAATTATAATGTCTGTATCTTGATTTTACAAAAGTATTTTCATAAAATATCATAGATCCCACAGGTGACGAACCTTGCAAATGTGAATTGTCATAAGCTTCTATGCTATAAGGTGTTTTGGATAATTTCAATTTATCTTTTAAAAGTTTCACAATAGAGATATTTTCTTTTTTTTCTTTTAAAGATTCTTCCGCATTTTGTTTTGCTATATCTATAAGTTCCTTTTTTGCTCCTCTTTTTGGGATAACAAAAGATACCTTTTTACTGCTTTTGCTATTGACGAACTCTTCTAAAAGTTTTAACTCGCTAAACTCTTTGCCAATTATAACAGTATTGGCAATTATGGGCTTGTCATCTTTGTAAAATTCAAGAATTGCACTTTTGTATATCTCATCCACACTAAAACCGTTATCATTTTTTAGTATATTTGAAACTATTGATACAATTTTACCGTCCCTGACAAAAATTTTAACAAGAACTGCTTTTACCTCTTTTGTTAAAACATAAAAAAGATCAAAATGTTCGGAACTTTTTAAATCAATCTGAGAAAAAATAGTACTGTTTTTTATCCTTTGTATGGCATCGCGAACTTTGGAAGCTTCTTCGAAAAGTTCATTTTGGGCATAGAAGTTCATTTTTTTATCTAATTGTTCTATTATCAAATTTTTATTTTTTAAAAGTTGCAAAGAGTTTTCTACTATTTTCATATATTCATCTTTGCTTACTTTTCCTTCACAAGGTGCTAAACATCTTCCTATCTGATAAAAAAGACAAACTTTTTTTCCTTTTAAAGAACCTCTTTTTTGAACAAGAGGATACAATTCATACAATGCATTTAAGATATCTCTTGCCGCTGTAGTAAAAGGACCGAAGTATTTTATATGAGAGCCTTTTTGAATGTGCCTTGTGATTTCAAATCTTGGAAAATCCTTATTTAAATCTATATAAATATAAGGATAAGTTTTATCATCTCTTAAAAGAATATTGTATTTTGGTTTTAATTGTTTTATGAGAGAATTTTCAAGTATGAGAGCATCATGTTCACTTTTTAGCACTATGTATTCAAGTGAGTTTGCCTGAGTTATCATATTGTATATGCGGGCGGACAACCTTGGAGAAGGAGACAGTTTTGGTGTAAAACAGAAGTAACTTTTTACTCTGTTTTTTAAATTTTTTGCCTTGCCTACATATAAAAGTTTTAAATTTTTATCAAAAAACTGATAAACCCCCGGTTCGTTTGGAAGATTTTGTATCTTTCTTAACATTTTTTTACAAAAGTTTCAAACTCTTGATCACTCTTTTTTTGACAGAAAACTTTATATCCTTTTTTTTCAAATTCTTCTATCAAAGGTTCAGGTTTAAAGTCGGATATGATTTTTAATATCTCTCCTTTTTTAAATTTTTTAAGTATACCAAAAGATACCGCGAGAGGATTTTTCTCTTCTTCTAAAAGTTTATCTGCATTTATAATTTCTTTGGGAATGGCATTTTTACTCCATTGGGGTATATCGTTTGTTGTGTGATTTGTAGTATTGTTAAACTCTATAGGCTTTTGTCCAACTTCTTTTCTTAATCTGTTTAAAAGCTCTTCGGGTTTCATTCCTCCAACTATGGCAGCTTGTTTTACAGTGGCAACTTTCGCCAATGTTCGTCTAAGCACAGGATTGTTAAGTTTTTTAAATTTTGGATTTATTTTTATAAGTATATCTTTCATTCCTTCATAATTATTTAATAAATCAGCAACGGTTGTACTCATTTTTATCTCTTGTTTCATTTTATTACCTTTAATTTTTTTGAAAATATATATCATTTTTACTTAAGAATACCTATAAAATTCTAATTTTTTCACCATTATGGCAAATTGGTAAACAATACGGAAATCATACTGTCTTGAAGATATATTAAACGGATAATAAGTTTTTTATTATCTCTTTTTCAATTGCCCAATCTTTTCCATCTACTGATTTTTCAGATTTTTTTGTTATACCGTCTATTGCTCCTTTTTGTAAAATATACTCCAGATAACTGTCAATTTCTTCAAAAACAGGTAACAATAGCGGGTTGATTGTTGATATCAGAGCATAAGCTCCCCAATTGGAAACAGAAGCTATCAAAGGTATATCACATTTTACAATTGAGTAAAATTTTATATTTTTTTCTTCAAAATATTCTGTAAAATTTCCCATTCCTATTTCGTTTCCCCCGTCGCCTATGCTGATAGTCGGTGTATTTAAAGAGCCTAACATAAACAATTCATCTATATCTGCCGTATAAGGTGTAATAGAGTCTAATTTGTGATTTATATACTCTTTGTTTTTGTTTTGTCCGCATCTTTCACAAGATATATGAAGTACCGGATTGTATGATTGCAATAAATCAATGTATAATTTTTTATTATCGGTTTTGACAGGTATATATATAGTTTTAATCTCTTTAAAAAAATTATTACAGTATCTATCAGTAATGACAATAGGAAAAAAATCAAGTTTTTGCAAAGCTTTTGCCAAAAAGTAGGTTCCGATAGGACCATCAGTCTCGGCACTCCCGTCTACATAAAATCCCGTATATAAAAAAACAGTTCCTCTTTTAATCTTTTTTATAAGATTTGAAGCTTTTTTATATTCATTGTCAGGATAATTTTCCTTTATTTTTTCCATACCCCTTGTGGAATATTGTAGTATAATATCATATATATTTTTCATGAGTAAAATTATATCCAAAAAAGGATAGGTGGTGCATCCAAAAGATTTAAGAAAACTGATAAGTAGTGGCAAATTTGCAAAACCTACAGCTGGAGTATGCCCCGGTTATGTGCAGACAAATATGGTAGTTTTGCATAAAAAATATAAAAATGATTTTGAAGAGTTTTGCCATTTAAACAGCAAAGCTATACCTCTTTTGGAAGTAGTTGAAAATGGTTTTAGCACATCATTTTTAGCTGATAATGCCAATCTTTTGGAAGAGCTTCCATTATATAATATCATAAAAAACGGAAAAGTAGTCGCTCAAGTAAAAGAGATAAAAGAGTTTTATTCAAAAGATTTGGTTTTTTTTCTTATAGGATGCAGTTTTACTTTTGAAAATTCACTAATTGAAGCGGGAATATCTTTGAGGCATATTGAAAATTGTCAAAATGTATCTATGTATAACACCAATATACCTCTTATAAATGCTGGGGATTTTAAAGGTAATATGGTTGTAAGTATGAGACCGATAAAAAAAGAGTCAATTGCACTTTGTTATGAAGTAACTTCCCATTTTCCCAAGATGCATGGAAGTCCCATACATCATGCAAATCCGCAAGAGATAGGCATAAAAGATATAAATTTTCCGGATTATGGAGACAAAATCGAGATAAAAAAAGAAGAAGAGCCGGTTTTTTGGCCTTGCGGGGTAACTCCACAAAATATTTTAAGAGATATGAAAATTGATTTTGCTATAACTCACACACCGGGGCATATGTTTGTAACGGATAAAAAAGATAGTGATTTTTATGAATAAATTTTAAGTACTTGACCAATGCTCAGGTACTTATCAGGAGAGAGATTGAGCATTTGATATGATAGTTTTTTTAATTTCTTGGAATATTTTTTTAAGCCTTTCATTTTTAGTAAGTATTGCAAATTTACCCTTAGCTCTCTCTTTGTAAGTAAGTTTGTTTTCTTTTATTTCTCTTGTTTTGCTTTCTATTTTATTGCTGACAAAACTTCTTATCTCTTTAAATTCCAAATCAGCACACTCGGAACTTCTTTTTTTTAACTCTTTTAATACTCCCTTTATTAAATTAACATTATAATTAAATTCCATTTTATATCCGGGATGATTTAGGACAAAAAAAAGAATGTCGTTTTTAATATAAATAAATAAAACGGCATTTTGAAGTCTTGGAGGCAGAAGAGACTTGATCTTTTCAAAACATTGTACAGTTTTTAGTTTGGCATATAAAGGTTGGTTTTTTAAATGATTTATTATATTAGAAGATTTTTTCATGTGGTTATTATAGCAAATTTACTGTTTTTTTTCAGCGGATGCGGATACAAAAGTGCCCCCGTATATCAAAATGGGGATAAGAGCAGACAATATCTTTCAAAAAACTCTATAAATAAAGAGGAAAAACATATTGCAAATATATGATATTTTAATTATCGGTGCAGGAATAGCAGGTTTAAATGCAGCTATAAATATACCAAAAGAGAAAAAAGTTTTAATTCTTTGCAAAGAAAATTCATGGGATTGCAATACTTTTTATGCTCAAGGCGGTATAAGTGTGGCGGTTGACGAATCTGATATTGAAGCTCATATACAAGATACTTTAAATGCCGGTGCCGGACTTTGTGATGAAAATGCCGTGAGAGTATTATGCAGTGAGGGCAGAGATGCTGTTTTATCTTTAACAAAAAGAGGATTTAAGTTTGATACTGATAAAAATGCAAACCTGCTTTATACCAAGGAGGCAGCTCACTCCCGCAATAGAATAGTTCATGCAGGAGGGGATGCAACCGGAAGAGAAGTGCATCTGTTTTTAATGCAAAACAATCCACATCCTCTAATGTACAAAACCACGGTAGTTAATATATTGAAAAAAGGTGATTTTATACACGGAGTGAGAGTTTATCACCAGGGAAAATTTAAAAATATATATACCAAAAATCTTATCATAGCAAGCGGAGGCATAGGTTCTCTTTATGAGTATCACACAAATGCAAGAACTATAAGTGCGGATTTGCAGGGGTTGGCATATGAATGCGGATGCGAGTTGAGAGATATGGAGATGACACAGTTTCATCCAACTGTTTTTGTCAGCATGGAAAAAGCAAGAAAGCAATTATTGAGCGAATCTTTAAGAGGTGAGGGTGCCTGTGTTGTTAATGAAAAAGGTGAAAGATTTTTATTTGATTATGATGAAAGAGGAGAGCTTAGCCCAAGAGATATAGTAAGCAGGGCTATATATGACTATAAGCAAAAACACAAAGGAGAGATAGTTTATCTCTCATTTAAAAATTTTGAAAAAGAGTTTTTTAAACAAAGATTTCCAACCATTTATTACAATCTAAAAGATTTGGGTTTTAACCTGCCTGAGGATAGAGTACCGATTTCTCCGGCTTTTCATTATTTTATGGGTGGTATAAAATGTGATATTGATGCAAAAGTAAAAAATTTTAAAAATTTATATGTTATAGGAGAGGTAGCTAACACCAGAGTACATGGTGCAAACAGGCTTGCAAGCAATTCGCTTTTGGAAGGATTGGTTTTTTCTATCAGAGCCGTAAAAAATATACTAAATAATCACTGGGATTTTATTCCGGGTAAATTTGATGAAAAAGAAGAAATTTTGTTTAAAGACGGTGATAAAGTTTTAAAAAATGAATTAAGAAAACTAATGTGGAACAAAGTCGGCATAATTAGAGAAAAAAAAGAGTTGAACGAAGCTTTAAGTAGGGTTGAAGATATGCTTTGTCAAAATATCGGCAAACTTTTAAGGCTAAGACTTTTGACTTCAAAACAAATCATAACAAGTGCACTAAAAAGAGAGAAATCTCTTGGAGCACACTATATAAAGGAGTAGTATGAGAGTAATTGCGATATTATTTGTTCTGTTTGGGACAGTTTTTGCAGGTGAAGGTATGGAAGCTGCAACTCATAGCGGAGCTATTGATCTTACAAGCAGTTGGGTCGGGATACTTTGTTTGGCTATATTCGTAATAGGATATTATCTTATAGCGGCTGAAGAGAAATTTCATATGAATAAAGCCAAACCGGCACTGTTTATCGGTACCACAATGTTTATGCTTATAGGGATATATTATGCTATAAACAATATGAGTACATTATATCTTCATGAAGAACTTGGAAAATTAATACTTGAAATTTCTGAAATATTTTTCTTTTTGTTTGTTGCTATGACTTACATAGAAACAATGATAGAAAGAAATGTTTTTGAAGTTTTAAAATACAAACTTATATCAAAGGGTTATACATATAAAAAAATATATTGGATAACAGGTCTTTTAGCATTTTTTATCTCTCCGGTTGCAGATAATTTGACAACAGCTTTGATACTCTCAACCGTTTTGGTTACCATTGACAAGACTCACAAAGAATTTTTAGTGCCGGGAGCTATCAATATAGTAGTAGCGGCAAATGCTGGAGGAGCTTGGAGTCCTTTTGGAGATATTACCACATTGATGGCTTGGACTGCAGAAAAAGGTACCGTTGTAGACTTTTTGGCACTTTTTCCGGCTTCGGTAGTTGGATGGTGGTTGACTGCTTTTTTGCTTAGCAGAGTTGTTCCTAAGGGTGAACCCCATTTTGATATAAATACTACCGAAAAATTAGAGTTGAAACCCGGAGCGAAAACAGTTATATATCTGGGTGTTTTTACTATCGTCTGTGCGGTATTGAGTCATCAGTTCTTTCATTTTCCGGCTATGTGGGGTATGATGTTCGGACTTTCTCTTTTGAAAACTTACTCTTACAGAATAAAGAAAAAATGCGATAATCCTTTTAATGTGTATATAAATATGGAAAAAGTTGAACATGATACTCTTTTCTTCTTTTTCGGTATTCTTTCTGCCGTAGGTGCTTTGCATTTTTTAGGATATTTGGAATATATAGTAAAACTTTATGATATTATAGGAAATACAGCGGGGAATGTCGGAGTGGGCTTTGTTTCAGCTATTATAGATAATGTTCCGGTTATGAGTGCTATTTTGAAAGCAGATCCCAATATGAATGATGCCCAATGGATGTTGGTTACCATGACTGCGGGAATTGGCGGAAGTCTTATCAGTTTTGGAAGTGCTGCCGGCGTAGGAGTAATGGGAAAAATAAGAGGAATATATACTTTCGGCACCCATATGAAATATGCCTGGACTATATTGGTAGGATATGTAGTTAGTATCTCTATATGGTATGTACAGTTTGAAATACTTGGAATTTATTAAAAAATAAGGAAAAATATATATGAAAAATGTACCGATAATAGTTTTGGATTTTGGATCGCAATATACTCAGCTAATTGCAAGAAAACTGAGAGAAAACGGAGTTTATTCGGAAATTGTACCGTATAATGAGGATATAAACAGTATAAAAAAGAAAAATCCAAAAGGCATTATACTATCCGGTGGGCCTGCCTCGGTATATGAAAAAAATGCATATCATCCAAATCATAAGATATTTGAACTCGGTTTACCGATACTTGGTATATGCTATGGAATGCAGCTTATTGTGCAGTATTTCGGAGGTGAAGTTATACCGGCTAACTCACATGAGTATGGAAAAGCTACACTTATATGTGAAGAACATCCTCTTTTTACCGATACTCCAAAGGAACAAACCGTATGGATGAGTCACGGTGACAGAGTAGAAAAATTGCCTGATGGTTTTAAAAAAATTGCCTACAGTGACAATTCTCCTTATGCGGCTATTGCGGATAATACAAGAAAAGTTTATGCTTTTCAATTCCATCCCGAAGTGCATCACAGTCAGTATGGTTCAAAAATGCTTAAAAATTTTGCAAAATATATTTGCGAATGTGAAAGCACTTGGAATATGGGAAGTTTTGCAAAAGAACAGATAGAAAAGTTAAAAAATGAGATAGGTGACGGTAAAGTTTTGTGTGCAGTCAGCGGAGGAGTTGACAGTTCTGTGGTTGCCGCACTTCTAAATGAAGCTATAGGCAGTAAACTTGTAGCAGTTTTTATAGATACCGGACTTTTAAGAGCAAATGAAAAAGAATCAGTGGAAAATATGTTCAAAGTAAAACTTAAAATCCCTCTTATTACCATAGATGCGACTGAAATTTATCTTGAGAGATTGAAAGGTGTAACGGATCCTGAAGAGAAGAGAAAGATTATAGGACATACTTTTATAGAACTTTTTGAAAAAGAGGCTAAAAAGCATAATGATATCAAATACTTAGCACAAGGAACACTTTATCCTGATGTTATAGAGTCCGTTTCGGTTAAAGGTCCGAGCAAGACCATCAAATCCCATCATAATGTCGGAGGTTTGCCTGAATGGATGAAGTTTGAATTGGTTGAGCCTTTAAGAGAACTTTTCAAAGATGAGGTAAGAGAACTCGGGGTTGAACTTGGTATACCAAAAGAGATGGTCGGTCGTCATCCTTTTCCGGGACCGGGATTGGCTATAAGAATTATGGGAGAAGTAAAACAAGAGAGCTTAAATCTTTTACGACAAGCTGATGTTATTATGTTGGAAGAATTAAAAGCCAGTGGTTACTACAATAAAACATGGCAAGCATTTACCGTACTTTTAAATGTAAGCAGTGTCGGTGTTATGGGAGATAACAGAACTTATGACAATACAGTATGTGTAAGAGTGGTAGAGAGTGTTGACGGTATGACGGCCACATTTGCACACCTTCCTCATGATTTGCTTGAGAGAATGAGTACAAGAATTATAAATGAGGTTGACGGTATAAACAGAGTGGTATATGATATAAGCTCCAAACCTCCTGCAACCATAGAATGGGAATAAAACCCGTTTAAAAATTGATAAAAGAGTTACAAGTGCAAAATAAAAACAGTATTTATATTCTTAGTGAAAAAAAATTTACCGGAGCTAAGAATTTACCTGTTATTAAAATAAATTTTTTAGATAAACAGATAAATTTATCAAGATATGATGCATTGGTATTTACATCTAAAAATGCAGTAGAAGCTTTGGAAAAAAACGGTATAACATGGAGAGACAAAGAGTTGTATTCCATAGGAACGGGGACTACAAAAGCTATAGAAGAAAAAGGTGCGAAAGCAACTTATACGGCAAAAAGTTCCTATGGAGATAACTTTGCACAAGAGATATCTAAAATATTAAAGGACAAGAAAGTACTTTTTCCAAGGGCAAAAGTAGTAACTTCAAAATTAAATATTATACTAAAAAGTGCCAATATTGACCTTGAAGAAGAGATTGTCTATGAAACGGTATGCAATAACAATCAGCTGAAAAAACCTGAAAAAAATAGTATAATTATCTTTTCTTCACCTTCGACCATAGAGTGCTTTTTTAAAAAATTTACCTGGGATATCAGTTATAAAGCTGTTGTTATAGGAGAAAAAACAGCCTCTTTTATGCCTTCGGAAATATCTTATATTTTATCTTCAAAACAGAATATACCTGCTTGTATAGAAGTTGCTGAAAGTTTATTGCATATTTAAGTAAAATTTTTGTAGAATACTATCAGTAATTATTCTGAATGATTCGATACCTGCTCACCAATGAGGGTCCAACAGATTTCAGTGTTTGGAAGCTGTATGCAGGCGGTGTGTCTGTGACTTCGTTTGAGCCTTTTAAAAAAGGCGAGAAGCTGCAGCCTAAAGCTTGTGTCACTTCCAAGTTTTTTGGCTTTTTCGGGCCACTTACGAGCAGACCGGTCATTCGGGTAATTACTCTCAAACCTAAATTCGGGTTAAATTTTATAGATACCCTCAAGGAAATTTAAATGACAATTCTCATTGTTGGAAGTGGCGGCAGAGAATATTCCATCGGGCTGGCTCTTCAAAAAGATAAAAATGTTAGCAAACTCTATTTTGCTCCCGGGAATGGCAAAAGTAGTGATTTGGGCGAAAATATAAATATAAAAGATTTGGATAAATTAGCAGAGTTTGCAAAAACAAATAAAATTGATCTTACCGTAGTTGGTCCTGAAGCACCTCTTACTGAAGGTATAGTTGATATTTTTAAAAAAAAGGGATTAGTTATATTCGGACCATCGAAAGATGCTGCAAAATTAGAGGGTTCAAAAGCCTTTATGAAAAATTTTCTTTCAAAAAACTCAATACCGACTGCAAAATATATACAAACTTCCGATTATGACAAAGCTTGTGCATTTATTGATAGCTTAAAAGCTCCTGCGGTAGTAAAAGCGGACGGTCTTTGTGCCGGTAAAGGTGTTATTATATCCAAAGATAAAAATGAAGCTAAAATTGAAGCCAAAAAAATGTTAAGCGGAGAAAGTTTTGCCGAAGCCGGTAAAAAGATAGTAGTTGAAGAGTTTCTTGACGGGTATGAACTTTCATTGTTTGTAATATGTGATGGAGAAAATTATAAAATTTTACCTGCGGCTCAGGATCACAAAAGACTGCTTGACGGGGATAAGGGACCAAACACGGGCGGTATGGGAGCATATGCTCCGACTCCTCTTGTAAATGACGAACTTTATGATAAAATTGAAAAAAAAATTATAAAGCCTACTTTGAAAGGTATGAAAGAACTTGGAACCCCTTATGAAGGAGTTTTGTTTATAGGACTTATGATAGTTGACGATGAACCGGTTGTTCTTGAGTATAATGTAAGATTCGGTGATCCGGAATGTGAAGTTTTAATGCCCCTTCTTAAAACACCTGCGAGTGAGCTTTTTTATAAAGCTGCTACCAAAGACCTTGATAAACTTGATATAGAGTTTTACGACAAGTATTGTGTCGGTGTAGTTATGGCAAGTGAGAATTATCCTTATAAAAGTTCAACCCCCTCTGAAATTATTGTTGATGACATACTTGAAAATGATATAAGAGATAATACTCATATATCTTATGCAGGTGTTACAAAGATTGATGGCAAGTTGTTTGCAACCGGTGGCAGAGTATTGCTTTGTATAGGGCTTGGCAATAGTATCAAGCAAGCCAGACAAAGAGCATACGGGCTTTGCGGTCAAGTTCATTTCGCAGGTAAGAAATTTAGAAGAGATATAGCATATCAAGCTTTAAGGAATTGAATTGACGCAAGAGATACTTAAAAAGCTACATAGAGAAAGATTGACTCTTGCTTCTATAAACAAAAGAGGTATAGCATTTTTTATAGACGAAATGATTATATCCATACTTTTTTATATTATTTATGCAGATAGCTTTGCAAAAGCCGGCTCTTTGGAAAGTGCTATAGAACTTACAAATATGTTGTTTTTTACAGGTAATTTTACTAAAGATTATATATCATACTTTTTTTGTATGGATGTATGGAGCTACCGTGGGTAAAATACTTTTAAAGATAAAAGTAGTATCTCTTGATGAATTGGATAATCCTAATCTTATGAGTTCGTTTATTAGAGCTGTAGTTAGAATTATAAGTGAATTTTTGCTTTATCTTGGTTTTTTATGGGCATTTTTTGATAAAGCAAGACAGGCATGGCACGACAAAGCTGCAAAGACTGTGGTAATTGATGTTTAAAACTCTTTTTAGTATTATTTCGCTCTGCGTCTTTTTGTTTGCCCAAACTGACAATGTTAAGATACTTGCAAAAAATATAAACGGAGAGGGTGATACTCTTATGGCAACGGGTGATGTTGTCGTATATTCAGATAGATATGTTATAACCGCAGACAAAGCAAAATATAACAAAAAAACAAAAATGCTCAAACTTTACGGAAATATTAATATCATCAGAGACTCAAAACTTTTTGCAAGAAGTAAATATGCCGTTATAAATTTAGATGATGATTCTTCTATCTTCAATCCGCTTTTTTTAGATGATTCCGATAGTGGTATATGGATAAGGTGTGATAAAGCAAATGTCGAGGGAAATGTTTATTATACAAAAAAAGCCATAGTTTCAAGCTGTAATGTGTATAATCCTGATTGGAAAATAACTTATACAAGTGGAGATTATAGCAACAATACAAAGTATGTTACTTTGTACAATGCTCTTTTTTATATAAAAAATATTCCTGTTTTGTATACCCCTTATTTTAGATTTTCAACAGATAAAACCAGAAGAAGCGGATTGTTAAGACCGAGTTTCGGATATAGCAGTGATGATGGGATTTATTACAGACAGCCGATATATTTTGCTCCTTTTAAAAGTTGGGATTTTGAAATAGATCCCCAAATTAGAACAAAAAGAGGCGAAGGTGTATATGCAACTTTGAGATTTGCCGATTCGGCATATTCTACAGGAAGTATTACTTTTGGTGATTTCAATGAAAATGGCGATTATGTAACAAAATATAAACTTAAAAATGATAAACACTACGGATATGAGATAAATTATAACAGAAACAAGCTTTTTAGTGACTATTTTGGAGACGAATCCCAAGATGGTCTTTTGATAGATTACAAATATTTAAATGATGTTGACTATCTAAATCTTCAAAAAGAAAAAAATTATATCAGTTCAAGCCTTATTACCTCTAAAATAAATTATTTTTTAAGAAGAGACCAAGATTATGCCGGACTTTATTTTAAGTATTTTACAGATACCAGTAAAGTATCCAATCGTGATACTTTGCAGACTCTTCCGAAATTGCAGTATCATAGATTTACCGAACCGATATTGTTAGATAACCTGCTATATTCAATTGATTACAAATTTAACAATTATTATAGAAAAATAGGTATCAATGCAAAACAAAATGAAGTTTTATTCCCGATATCTTTTACATTTCCTTTACTGAATGATTATCTTAATTTTTCAGTTTCGGAAAATATGTATATGACATATATAAGTTATAGCAATGACATTATAAATCATAACAGCGGACAGTTTATAAGCAATTATCATAAATTTTCACTAAGTAGCGATTTAACCAAAAAATATGAAAGTTTTATTCATACCATAGGATTGAGTATTGATTATATAGTGCCAAGCTATGATAATAAAAAAGGATATTTTGCAGATTTTATTACATTAAACAAAGAGAAAAAAAGTATAAATTTTCAGCTTGAAGAGTTTTTCTACAATTCAAACGGTAGCCTATTTTTAACACACAGAATGTCGCAGTCATATTTTTTTGATGAGTATAATTATAAATACGGAGATTTGTTAAACGAATTGATTTATAAATTTTCAGACAGACTCAGTTTGACAAATAATTTAACATATTCACATAAAAACAATGAAATATCGGAGTTACAAACCGGAGTTACCTATACTGATCCTCTTTATACTCTCTCAATACTTCATACTTATAAACATGGCAAACAAGTTGGAGACTCCAATCTTGTAACCGCAAATATTTCAACAACATATTTTAGCAAATATAATTATTTTGCAAACATAGATTATGATATAAAAAATGGTTATACTCAAAACTGGGAGCTCGGTGTTGTTATGAAGAAAAAATGTTGGGATTACAAGATTAGTTACAAAGAGCATACAACTCCGATACTAACAAGCAGTGGTTCAAATTCTTATAAAAGACGAGGCATATACCTAACTATAAACTTTACTCCGATAGGCGGAATAAACTATAAATTTGAAAAAGATACAAGCCAGGACAGCAATGAGTGAAAAAAAACAAGATAAAAGCAAGCAGTTGTATGATGCTTTGAAAATATTGGAATTGCCGCAATTTGTATCATATAAAGAGATAAAAACAAAGTATTATGAATTATCCAAAAAATATCACCCTGATATTTACAAAGATAAAAATAAAATGGTTGAGATAAACAGTGCATATAATTTGCTTAAAGAGTATATAGAAAATTTTAAATACTCTTTTGATGAAGATGAAGTACATAAACAATATCCGGAAAATTACCATGCAGATAGATTTAGATTTTAAATTGCAAAATAGAGCCGAAAGTGCTACAAAACTTATAGAATCATTTTCTGATAAATTTATATCAAACAAAGAGAATTGGATTTTTTGTGCACTTTCTTTAAATGCCGTAGCTTTGACAAATATGCTTTCAAAAAGATTTGATATAAATTATGATATATTATTTAATGATATTTTATATGCACCGCAAAATTCCGAGTGTGAAATAGCTATTGTAGATGAGAACAGCGAACTTGTTATTCATGAGGAATTGGTAAAGAGCTTTGATATAGGTTTGGATTATGTATATGCACAGACTCAAAGAATATACGAGGAGGAAATATTAAAAAAAATATATAAATTCAGAAATGGTAAAAACCTGGTATCTTTTAAGGATATGAACCTGCTTTTTATAGATGACGAAGCGAACTCTTTAAGAGCAATGGTAAGTATAAAGTCAGCTTTAAAAAAAGATGTAAAAAATATCTCTTATATGTGTGCCGTAATACCGAAAGAGATAGAAACTGTACTTAAAAAAAATATTGATAATGTTTTTTGTTTATATAGTACGGAAAACTATATAGACAATCAGCATTACTATATAGAAAAATTAAAAGATTTCAAAGAAGATGAGATTATGAATATTTTAGAAAATAATAAAAAATTTGTAGTAAATATGTAATAAAAAAAGGAGAAAAAATAGTGAGATGCCATATTGAAGTAGAAGTAAACAATAAAAAAGAAGAGTTTGAGATAGGTTATGTAGCAAAGCAGGCGGCCGGTTCGGTAATGATGAAAATAGGCGGAACTGTTATGATAGCTGCTGTTGCAAGAGATGAAAAACCGGTTGAAGGTGATTTTACTCCTTTGACAGTTCAGTATATAGAAAAGTCATATGCCATAGGTAAGATTCCCGGTGGTTATATAAAAAGAGAAACAAAACCCGGTGATTTTGAAACATTGACTTCAAGAGTGGTTGACAGGAGTTTAAGACCTCTTTTTCCAAAAGGTTATGCATATCCGACACAGATAACCATACTTGTTGTCAGCAGTGATGGAGAAACTGATTTGCAGACAATGGCATTAAATGCTGCTTCTGTTGCTTTGTATCTTTCAGACATACCCGTAAATAAATTGGTTTATGGTGTCAGAGTAGGAAAAGTTGATGGCAATATAGTAGTGAATCCTCAAACCTCACAGATGGAGAATAGTTCTTTAGATCTTTATGTAAGCGGATCCAAAGATGAACTTTTGATGATAGAAATGAGAGCAATTCCTACACTAAAGACTGATATAGCGCCAATCGCTGCGATAGACCCTATGGTCGATCCTACTCTTGCTGAAGAGATGGTAACGGAACAATTATCAAATGAATTAAGCAATGATGAAACCATTGAAGTTATAGAAGTTGCTTCAAAAGCAATAAAAGAGGCTACGGAAGCTTATGAAAAAGTATTTGTAGAGCTTAAAAAAGAAGATGCCCCTCTTTTGCTTAAAGACGAAAAAATTGATGATTCTATTTATACTTACATAGAAGAGTTTTATAAAGATGATGTTTACAACGCATTGTCAAATATGGCAAAAAGTGAAAGAGCGGGAGAGCTTGAAAAAATAGTTGAAAATATAATGAATGATGAAATTGCTCAGAAAGAGGAGTGGGATAAAGAAATAGTATCAAAAGTTTTATCAACTTTTAAAAGAGAAGTTGTAAGAAAAATGATAGTACATGATAAAAAAAGAGCTGATGGAAGAAGCTTAACTGAAGTAAGACCTATCAGTATAGATACCAATATCTTGCCAAGAGTTCACGGAAGCTGTCTTTTTACAAGAGGTCAAACACAAGCACTTGTAACAGTTACCATAGGAAGCGATAATGATGCTCAAATGTTTGATCTTTTAACAAGCGAAGGACCAAATTATGATAAATTTATGGTAAATTATAATTTTCCTGGTTTTTCAGTTGGTGAAGCAAGTCCTATGAGAGCTCCCGGAAGAAGAGAACTCGGTCATGGTAATTTGGCAAAAAGAGCATTGGCACCTTTAAATGATATGAGTTACCCTCAAGTTATAAGAGTAGTTTCTGAAATTTTAGAATCAAACGGTTCATCTTCTATGGCAACAGTTTGTGGCGGTTCTTTGGCATTAAGGGCAGCAGGCGTACCTACTAAAAAGTTAGTTGCAGGTATTGCTATGGGATTGGTTTTTGAAGATGATAAGTATGCAATTCTGACTGATATAATGGGTTTGGAAGATCATGATGGAGATATGGATTTTAAAGTAGCCGGTACAAGAGATGGTATAACGGCACTTCAAATGGATATAAAACTTGGAGGAATTGAAACACATATATTAAAAGAAGCTTTAGAACAGGCAAAAGAAGGCAGAGATCATATACTTGGCATCATGGAAGAAGCAGACAAAAAGATAGTGGTAAACGAAGATCTTTTGCCAACCACCGAAGTATTTGGGGTTCATCCGTCCAAAATTGTTGATATTATAGGAAAAGCAGGATCAACCATAAGAGAAATCATTGAAAAATTTAATGTTTCTATAGATCTTGATAGAGAAAAGGGTGAAGTAAAAGTAGGTGGAACCGATAAAGCAAAAGTTAAAGCCGCATGTGATCATATAAAAGAGATAACAAGCAGAAGTAGTGGTTCAAGAGATCATAGAAGAGATAGAAAAACTGTAGAATTTAAAAAAGGTGAAGAGTTTCACGGAAAAGTAAAAAAGATAGTGGAGTTTGGTGCATTTGTTGAGCTTAAAGACGGTGTTGACGGACTTTTGCATATCTCAAAAGTTGCAAAAGACAAGCATACTAAAATGCAGGATATATTGCATGAAGGTGATATGATAGATGTTATTGTGCTATCCCAAAAAGGGCATAAAGTAGAGTTGGATCTTAAAAAATAAGTCAACTTTAACAAAAAAAAAGGTAAAATACGCCGAACAAAGTGATAAGTAGGGATACGCAAGCCGAACGGACTTTGTCAAATATTATCTTTTATAGGAGTTTTTATGAAAAAAGTATTTTTACTTTTATTGGCTATAGCCGGTGTTGCATTTGCCGGTGAGGATGGAGTTAAAGTTTTAAAAGTTGCAGAGAATGCCTCCGGATTGGCATCTTTCTCAGTTATTGCAGCCGGTATAGGTTTGGGTCTTGCAGCACTTGGCGGTGCAATAGGTATGGGAAATACAGCAGCTGCTACTATTGCAGGAACCGCAAGAAATCCTGGTCTTGGCGGAAAATTAATGACAACAATGTTCATTGCTCTTGCAATGATCGAAGCACAAGTTATATATGCACTTGTTATCGCATTGATAGCATTGTATGCAAACCCTTTCTTGAGCTAAAATTATAAAAAGGAGGTTTTATTCCTCCTTTTATCTTCCGATATGCGACCGTGGTGGAATTGGTAGACACGCTATCTTGAGGGGGTAGTGAGCTTTGCTCGTGCGAGTTCAAGTCTCGCCGGTCGCACCATAACTTTAAGGACTACAATGAATTCCAAAGAAAAATTACTCCAAAGAGCATCTCAAACATGTGAATTATGTGGATCAAAAAAAAATCTTGATATTTATAAAGTTGAACCCGAAGATGAATATATAGTAGTTTGCGAGACTTGTAAAAATCAAATAGAAAATCCGCAAAATATTGATCCGAACCACTTTAGGTGTTTAAACGAATCTATGTGGAGTGAAGTGCCGGCAGTTCAAGTAATGGCATATAGGATTTTGAAGCAAATATCAAAAGAGGGATGGCCTCAAGATCTTTTGGATATGCTTTATCTTGATGATAAAACAAAAGAGTGGGCTGAAGCAGTTTTTGAAGATGATACTACTGATAGTATTGAGCCTACAAGAGATAGCAACGGTACGATTTTAAACAGTGGTGACAAAGTGAGTATTATAAAAGATTTGGAAGTTAAAGGTGCCGGTTTTACAGCCAAAAGAGGCACGGTTGTAAAAAATATAACTCTAACAGATAACCCCGAACAAATTGAAGGAAGAGTCAACGGTACAAAAATAGTTTTGCTTTCAAAATTTTTGAAGAAAGTATAGGAATTATCACTATGATAGAAAAATGTCTTTTTCCGGCTGCCGGGTATGGGACTAGATTTTTACCGGCAACGAAAGCTATGCCGAAAGAGATGCTCCCCATACTTACCAAACCACTTATCCAATATGGAGTTGAAGAAGCTAAAGAGGCTGGTTGCAATACCATGTCTATTGTAACAGGAAGAGGTAAAAGAGCCATAGAGGACCATTTTGACATAAGCTATGAACTTGAGTATCAGATAAAAGGAACTTCAAAAGAAAATCTTTTACATCAGATAAGAAATTTGATAGATAACTGCACTTTTACATATACAAGACAAAAAGAGATGAAAGGATTGGGAGATGCTATACTCAAAGGCAAATCACTCATAGGTGACAATACTCCCTTTGCCGTTATATTGGCTGATGATTTATGTGTAAATCCAAAAGGAGCAGGTATATTAAAACAAATGGTTGATATTTATAACAGATATCAATGTGCCGTAATTGCGATTATGGAGGTTTTGCCGCAGGAAGTCGGCAAATACGGTATCATATCGGCTAAAGAGATAGAAAAAGATATATATCGAGTTGAGGATATGATAGAGAAGCCTGATCCTAAAAATGCCCCTTCAAATATGGCTATAGTCGGAAGATATATACTTACTCCTGATATTTTTCAAATCCTGCAAGATACAAAACCGGGAAAAAACGGAGAAATTCAAATTACAGATGCACTGCAAACTTTGGCAAAAAATAAAAAAGTTATAGCATATAAATTTGAGGGTATCAGATTTGATTGTGGCAGTGTTGATGGCTTTGTGGAAGCAACAAACTACTTTTATACTCATACAAAATAAATAAATAATTGTTTAAAAAATGTTACAAAATGAAATAGCTATTTAAAAAAACAGATAATATTTTATTTGATATTGACATATTAATGTAAAATTGGCTTTAATACCAAGAAGACATATATAAAATTCTATATATATATTTTTGAATTTTACTTTCAAACGGTCTTAATCCTAAAATTTTGGAGCATTTTATGTTAAAAATTTATCAATACTTTCTTATAGGTATCCTTAGGTTATTTGTTTTATCAATATTTTTTACAGGATGTGTTACAAATATACCCCAAGACAGTTTCCACAATAAAAACAAAGCGATAGTTACAAATAGAATATCTACACCGAGTATCAGCAATAAGCAGCAGACTGCAAAAATTGATAATGGAGTAATTTCCTTAGAAAAAAATAGGAAGATTTTTAAAAATAGAGTTAGAGTATTGGTAATTGCTACTCCAAAAGATGCAAAAATAAGGATAATGAATATTAAGCCAAAATATAGAGATAATATTTTGCTAAAAAAGGGCAAATACCTTATAGAAGTTTCAAAAGATGGTTATGAAACATATAAAAAATGGATAAATCTTCAAAAATATAAAATTTTACATGTAAATCTTAAAAAGAGAAAAATTTCAGCTCTTTCTTTTGATAAAGATTTTATATGGAGAGAGCAT
>CAZKWE010000058.1:0-1579 GCA_964556545.1 uncultured Campylobacteraceae bacterium
TGCAAAATGCTTTCTCCCCCTCTTTTAAAGGCTTTTTTATATGCAGAGTATGGCATTTGTGACAGATGATAAGATTGTCGAGTCTGTTTTCTTCCATTGATTGATTATAGCATATCTCAAGGCCAAAGCCGTGCTTCAGCCTTGTTAAAATGAAGAAATTAGGCGTTATTTATTATGATCTATTTTTAATCCTAAAGAGTTTAAAGTCTTTATGGTTAAAGCTCCTGTTGATAAAGAGTGATCTTTTTGATATTCTATAATGGCTTGTTTTGTTAACTTTCCATATATTCCGTCTATTTTGTCATTATAATACCCTTTGGCTTTTAGGGCTTCTTGAAGTTGTCTTGTAAAATCTTCATCGATAAATTTTAGACAAACTATTTCTTCCCATACAAGTTTTTCTTTTCCGTCTTTTATTCTGGTTTTTACCGTCTCAAATTGTGCGGGATAAGTGATTTTTTTACTTTTTGCCGGTTCTATGAGTTTTTTTACTTTTACTGTTTTATATACCGCAGGGATGATGATTTTCTTGACACCTGCCGGTTTTTTTAGGATTTTTTTTGTTACCGTTTTATAAATATCAGGTACATTGACCAGGCATATAATCTCTCCGGTATAGGCATCTAAATTTTTAGAACTTTTTAGTCCGCATTTTAGGGGATCTTTCATACACTCCTCTTTTGTAAACTTTTTCCACTCCTTATGAGCTTTGATAGCTAAAACCTTTTCGGTAACTGTATCATAAACTGCGGGAGTAGGAACCAGTTTTTCAGACGCTTCTTTGACCAGGATTTTTTTTGTTACCCATTCATATTTTGGAGGTGTGGTGATAATATCTTCTGTTTTTCCACTGATTTTTATCCTTTTTTCTTCATATCTGTAAGGGGATGGCATTAAAACTCTTGCGTAACATTTTCCTACTGTTGCATTGTGAGGGAAATTTTCATTTGCCAATTTTTTATATTTTTCTACATCTTTTTTTAAAAGATTATTTTGTGCCTGAAGATCTTGTATTTCCAAAGAATAGTGGGTGATGTCAGGGCATTTAGGGCATTTGGGAGATTTTTGGCTACATCCGTTTATTAGCAAAATTGCAACAGCAATAAGCGATAGATTTAGTGTTTTCATCTTTTACCTTTCAAATTAAAATAAACATAAACTGCATATTATCGTATAGTTTATTTGTAATAAATAAATATTTTAATTATTATCATTATTTTAATAAGTTAATTTTATTTAGTAAATAATTATAATAGTAATCATTAATAAATTCAGATTAGGTAATAAAAATAATTACTATCTTAAAGGTAAAAAACTTTAAAATAATTTTTTGTTTTAAGTTATTTTAATTTGGAATAAAAATTTATGCTATTGTAATAATAAAAAATCATATACTTTCTTTTATTATTTGATATGTCAAGTTGATTTTTTCTTCTTTAGAATCTTGAATTTTTGGGGCTGGATTGTGATATCTGTTATGACTGTTCCTTCTCTGAGAGAGAGGATGTCTTGTATAACTTTGGATATGCAGGATGGCTCTATATAGCTTAGAGGATCATCGCTGTAAGAGAAGTTCAGA